>MGQS01000092.1:11335-11552 GCA_001797905.1 Deltaproteobacteria bacterium RBG_16_54_11
TTCTTAATTGTTACCTCGTCTAACGAGGTTCAAAGGGGCTGAGCTTGGCGCCCAGGCCCCTGAACACCCGCCACCACTCCTTCGGGTGCTGGAGCAGGGCCTTGATGATGAGGCTCGGGTAGTCGATGTCCCCGTGAGTTGCCACGATATCCAGGAGGGCCTTGTTATCCAGCACTTCGAAGATAAAGTTGATCTCGCGATTGTGGAGGTTCCTGAA
>MGQS01000093.1:0-583 GCA_001797905.1 Deltaproteobacteria bacterium RBG_16_54_11
TGAGGTCGAAAAGCAACTGAACAAACTCTTGGCCGACTGATTCGCCGGGATTTCTTGTTTTTCCCTTCGGCGATAAGCCTTCCGGTATCTTTTAAGATGGCGCGATGGTGAAAGGTAAAAGCAGCCTTCTTTCCCAATCGTAAGAGTCAGTACGCTGTCATTCGCTGTATTGAGGTGATTGGCGAAGCTCCTAGGGGTGTGTCAATCGCGACCCTTCTTGTATGGCAGACGGCGGGGTTAGGCTGAATCTCTGAGATGCCTCACGCGTACATCAGGCGGCCTTTGGGCTGGGGAATCAGTCTCCCTTCTTCCTGAGCGGTTTCGATCCATTCGTCAATGATCTGCTCGGCGTTCTCGAGGGCCTCTTGATACGTCTTGCCATCGGCCATGCAGCCTGGTAGTTCAGGGACCTCCGCTACGAAGGCATTGTCTTCCTCACTCCAAAAAATGATGATCTCATATTTGCTGTCCATATCTTCTAATCTCCTAGAGTCAACCCATACTTAAGCATTACGTTTCTGACCTGCTTGACCTGATAGAGCTTTGCTTTCGCGCCCTTGGGCTGAAGGTTGATAATTTCTTC
>MGQS01000093.1:592-6520 GCA_001797905.1 Deltaproteobacteria bacterium RBG_16_54_11
CTCGTAAAAATGTGATGGTCACCCTTTATCCTTTCCGTAAAGCCGAGCTGTTTCAGTAGTTGACAAAGCTCCGAGAAGGGGACATTCGCGTCCGAACGACGCTCTAGAATGTGCCGATAAAGCCTCTCGTATTTTCCCACAGTAGTAAGGATAGCATACTAACGCTCACATGCCAATAGTCTGACCCCGTTCCACCATTACGTGCCTAGCCAAAACAAATATCTACCATAAAACTCTTATTTCAAGACCTCCACTTATTCCCCTCTCTCTTGCAACCTGCCGAGGAATTCAGGAGGGAATCTCCTCAGCTTACCCTCTACGGTAATGCAGACCATCTGGTTTTTCCCTTCTGCGATAAGCCTGCCGGAATCTTTTAAGATGACGCGATGGTGAAAGGTAAAGGATGCCCTCGTCACCTGGGCGACGTCCGTCTGCACCTGTATGATCTCCCCGTACCTGGCCGGGGAGATGTAGTCCACCTCCACCCTTTTTATGATGAAGTAGATCCCTTGCTTCTCCCAGTCCACCAGGGAAAGCCCTCTTGCTGCCAGATACTCGAACCATGACTTCTCAAAGTACCTGAGGTAGTTGGCATAATAGATAACCCCTCCGGCATCGGTGTCGCCGTAATAGATCCTGGTCTCCCACATACTTCCTCCTTGACCCCATCAATCATTTTGTGATAATTTGTTATGTAATAATACTGCATTAGTTTAATGAGAAGTATCATCGCATGTCAAGGGTAGGAGCATGGTAGAAGAAAGGGAAGAGTTTCATCGCATACAGCGTCTGCCGCCGTATGTCTTCGCCCAGGTGGATGCGTTGAAGATCGCCGCCCGCAGGAGAGGTGAGGACATCATCGACCTCGGGATGGGGAATCCTGACCTCCCGACCCCGCAACACATCGTCGATAAGGTGATCGAGGCGACACGCAACCCCCGCAACCACCGCTATTCCGCCTCCAGGGGGATCTATAAGCTGCGCGTGGCCATCACCGATTGGTACCGGCGCAATTACGATGTGGACCTCGACCCCGATACCGAGGCCATCGCCACCATCGGGTCCAAGGACGGCATCGCCCATCTCGCCCTGGCCACCCTGGGTCCCGGGGACGTGGTCTTTGTGCCCGACCCCACCTACCCTATCCACAGCTACTGTGTGGTCATTGCCGGGGGCGATCTGCGCAGCATCCCCTTGACAAAGGGTGAGGATTTCTTCGAGCGCCTGCAGGCCGCCACCAAGCTTACCTGGCCGAAGCCCAAGATGCTCATTATCAACTTCCCGCACAACCCCACCACCATGGTGGTAGATCGCCCCTTCTTCGAGAAGGTGATCCAGTTCGCCCGGGAGAACCAGCTCCTCGTAGTTCATGACCTGGCTTATGCCGATCTGGTCTTCGATGGGTATAAGGCCCCCAGCATCCTCCAGGTCCCCGGCGCAAAGGAGATGGCGGTCGAGTTCTTCACCCTGTCCAAGAGCTATAGCATGCCGGGCTGGCGGGTGGGTTTTGCCGTCGGGAACAAAAGGATGATCAATGCCCTGGCCAGGTTGAAGAGCTACTTCGACTACGGGATGTTTCAGCCGATCCAGATTGCGGCCATCATCGCCCTTAACTCCAAACAAAAGATTGTTCGGGAGATCGTCGAGACCTACCAATCGCGTCGGGACATCCTCGTTGAGGGCCTCAACCGGGCAGGCTGGGAGGTGGAAAAACCCAAGGCAACCATGTTCGTCTGGGCCGAGATCCCCCCTGCCTTGAAGAAGATGGGTTCCCTGGAGTTTTCCAAGTTCCTCCTCAGGGAGGCCAAGGTCGCTGTCTCGCCGGGTATCGGCTTCGGCGAGTGCGGAGAAGGGTACGTGCGTTTTGCCCTGGTGGAGAATGAGCATCGCATCAAGCAGGCCGTACGCGGGATAAGGAAGCTGCTGCAAAAATGAAGGAGATCAAGATAGGGCTTATCGGTTTCGGCACCGTGGGCAGCGGGGTAGTGAGGGTGCTCCAAGAGAACGCTCCCCTGATAGAGCAGCGCCTGGGGGGAAGGATCCGCCTGCACAGGATCGCCGACATAGACCTGGAGAGGGATCGGGGGGTGCAGGTGCCGCACGAGATCCTGACCACCGATGCCGAGGCCGTGCTCTCGGATCCCGAGATCGCCATCTGCGTGGAGCTGATGGGCGGCATTGAGCCGGCCCGTACTTTTATCCTGAAGGCCATGAAATCGGGCAAACATGTGGTCACGGCCAACAAGGCCCTCTTGGCGCTCCATGGGGCTGAGATCTTTGCCGCTGCCCAAGAATACGGGGTGAGGATCGGCTTTGAGGCAAGCGTGGGCGGAGGTATCCCCATCATCCGCTCCCTCAGAGAAGGGCTGGTGGCCAACCGGATCATCTCCATCTTCGGGATCTTGAACGGGACCTCCAACTACATCTTGAGCAGAATGACCCAGGAAAAGAAGGGGTTTCGCGAGGTGCTCAAGGATGCCCAGCGCTTGGGCTACGCCGAAGCCGACCCCACCCTTGATGTGGAAGGGATTGATACCGCCCATAAGCTCGCCATCCTGGCTGCCCTGGCCTTCGGGATCAGGGTGGACCTGAACGACATCTTTGTCGAGGGGATATCGGCCATCACCCCCCTCGATATCCAGTATAGCTCGGAGTTCGGCTATCGCATCAAGCTGCTCGCCATCGGGAAAGGGGATGGTGCAAAGGTGGAGTTGAGGGTCCATCCCACCATGCTCCCGGCCCATCACCTCCTCTCCACGGTAGAGGGGGTCTACAACGCCATCTACATCTCCGGGGATGCCGTCGGCCCCACCATGTTTTACGGCCAGGGCGCCGGCGGGCTACCCACCGGGAGCGCCGTGGTGAGCGACCTCGTGGACCTCTGCGGTGATATCATCAAAGGGATCAAAGGACGGGGTTCTCACCTCCCCCTGGTGTCATCCCAACAGGGGGCTATCAAGGCAATAGATGAGGTGGTAACCCCATGCTACCTCAGGTTTACCGCGCTAGACCGCCCCGGCGTCCTCTCCACCATCTCGGGGATCCTGGGGAAGCACGAAATCGGCATCGCCTCGGTGATACAGAAGGGGAGAAAGATAAAAGAGGCAGTCCCCGTCGTCATGATGACCCACGAGGCCAAGGGGAGCGATATCCATCATGCCCTGAGCGAGATCAACTCGCTCGATATCATCCGCGCCAAGACCACCGTGATCAGGGTGGAGGGAGATATAGCGTAGTCCCGCCCCACTTTGTATAAAAATCTGAATGGCGGGATGTCGCAAAGCGACAGAGCGGGATCGAATCCTCGACTCCTGGAACCCTTTTCGGTCAAGCGCCTTTTCTTTTTCTTGTTGTAATCTGATGTGGATGGCCTCTGCCCGCTTTTCCAATTTTTCGGCCTCTTGTTCCTTGCCGATGCCCTTGTAAAAGATGGCCATGTTCTTTAAGAACTCGACGAACTCCTCGCTTTCTTTTTCTTGAACGAGGACCTTTCCCCAGGCGGTCAAGGCTTGATTGTAAAAGGCCTCGGCCTCAGTATTCTTATGCTGGGCCACGCAGATATCCGCCAGCCTCTCAGCCGCCTGTTCCTCGAATGCATAATTTTTGTCGGGAAAATTCTCATACGAGGCGAGGAGACGCCGGTAGTGCTTTTCAGCCTCGGCCCACCTGCCCCATTTCACGAAAAATTCGGCATAATCCCTCAGACGTTCATACCATTCGGCAGTGTCCGTCCCGATTTGCTTCTCCCGCATAGTGAATAACCTGCTGCAATAGCGCTCGGCCTGCGGAAAGTTCTTCAGCGTATCATAGAAGGTATAGAGGCGCTCAAGTGAGGCTATGAGCCGTGGATCGTTTTCTCCGAAGGCCTTTTCTTTGATTGCCAACTCCCGTTGATAAAAGGCCTCTGCCTTGTCATACTTGCCCCATGCATTGTAGAATCTTCCCTGTTTTACGAGGTGAGGGCAAAGCTCAGTGTTGTCCGGGCTATATAGCCTCTCCCACAGCTTCAGCGCCTCTTTGTAATACGGTTCGGCATGGGCATATTCTTTTTGATTATAGTGGTAGGTCGCCACTTGCTCTAGATAATCAGCCACCGTGGGGTTGTTTTTGCCATAGAGTTTTTTGTAGATGGCCAGCGCTTTTCTGTACAGACGATCGGATTTAGTAAATTGTTTATTGACGCGATATTGCGATGCGAGGGCAATCAGAGCCTCCGCCACCTCAGGATGCACCTTTCCGAGGATCTTTTTTCTCACCTTTATGGAACGTTCGTAATATGGCTCGGCAGCGGCGAAACCCTTCTCAACCTCGATGTTCAATGCCATATAGACCAACAGCTGTGCCAACTCAGTGGTATCCGGCTCGGGCAGCTTTTCTATAATCTCAAGCGCTCGCTGGTAATTAGCTAACCCCTGGCCGTATTTGCTCTGCAAACTATAGAGGGTGCCGAGACCGATAAGGACCCTGGCGTATTCAAGGGTTTGCTTTTTATTCGCCTTGTCATATACGGTAAGCGCACGTTTGTATAAGGATTCGGCTTGGGCATAATCTACTCCAATGTTAAATTCCTCTGCCAGGTAATAGAGGGATTCCGCCAATCTCGGATCATCGGGCCCAAACTGTTTTTCCGCCACCTGTAAGGCCTCTTTGGCGATATCAATGGCCTTTAGGGTCTTGCCAACATCATATTGTTTCTGGGCGTGTCCGCGCATGGCCTTATATTGGGCAATCAGTTCCTCCCATGATTTCTCCTGCGCAAAGGCACCCATGCACAGGAAAACCATAAGCATCATCAAAGAGATAGCTACTATGGCCCGTTTCATACCCATACCTCCTGTCCCCTCATGAGACAGTTATTGAGCATAGTTGACAAATCGGAGCCGAACCCTAATTGTTTACCCCCATCCTATCATAAATGAGCAGGGGTACGCTGTCAAACAATTAAGGGGAGTTGAATACCATCCCTTTTGTTGCTACAATGGGGCGCCAGATGAACAGAGGTGTGAAGCGGGTTCACGATAAGTTTGGAATGAATAGTATGATCGAATAGCAAAGAGAGGAGAACAATAATGGGTTTAGGATTAGCTCTGATGGCATTGGGCGTACTGATTCTTTTGGATCGCGTGGGCGCGGGATATGGATTGAGAGAAGGATGGCCATGGATTGTCGTCGCCCTGGGGGTGGGTAACATCTTCCGTAATATAAGCAGTCTGCCTGCATGGATCACCGCCATCATCGGGATCCTGATCGTGGGGGCAAAATATTACTCTTTTGATATCGCGATTCCGGCAATCGTCAAGACCTATTTCCTGCCGGCCCTGCTGATCGTAATGGGGCTGCTCTGGCTGTGGAAGTATAGTAAGGATTAAAAAGAGAACTGGAGGTATTGAAAGGGCGTTGCTATTTGAATTGCTTCAGAAAATAGGTTTCAAATCCTCCCATCCCCTGTATCGCATAGCGATACATCCCGACCTCTCTGATTTATGGACAGCAGTGCGGGACCTTTTCTAAAGCCGGAGGTGGCTCTTTAGCCAGGGGGTGAGGGGGGATTGCCGATTTTTCCCGCCGATGGCGGGATTCCCGAAGGTGGCTCTGACCAAGGGGTCACCTTCGGTTTAGCCAGTGGGCGGCGAACCCGTCATGATAAATTGCAAAAAAATTGAAAACGTGGTGGGGGGCGTTCAAGAACGCACCTCAGGTAGTAACGTTTTCTCTTTTTCCCCACGCTTTTTTGTCAGATCTTCTTACCAGCCACCAGCTTTGTTTCTGGCGGTTGCTGTAATCCAAATAGATCTCGAAAACGTCTCCCTGTGCATCTCGAACCACAAAGTAGCGGCGGTGCCTCCGCGTGTACCATTTACGGCTGCGGCGCGGAAGAGCGCCGAATCCGGCATCGACGCGCTCATCCAACACCTCTGCCACATCATG
>MGQS01000094.1:0-587 GCA_001797905.1 Deltaproteobacteria bacterium RBG_16_54_11
TAAGGTAGACTTTATCATGTACACGGTGGCCCCGGTCTTCGGCATCACCAGCACGTTCAAGGGCTACCAGTACGGCATCTTCGGCGGTGATATCAAGCTCGGCCTCCTCGGGGGGCCCATTGTCTTCGGCCATGTCGATTACAAAGAGAGATTCAACAACGGAGCTCTGTCATGGCATTTCGACGATGATTTGAGCAGCGGCGGCTATCTCTTCAAGGTCTTCGGCGAGATTACGGCGCTCTCGGGCAAGATCACGCCGGCAATCGATGGATCGCTTTCCATCTTCGCCCAGTGTAACTTCTCCAAGGCAGGTGGCACGCTGGACGGAACGGCGCACACCGGTGTGACGCAAGGTTTCGATTTCGAGACGGACAGCAGCGTCGTAGCCATCGGGCTCAAGGCGGCTATAACCTTCTGATTGTCAGGCAGCGATTTAATCGCCGCTTGCAAAAAAATCAAGATGGGGTCAGGCATGAAAGCTTGCCTGGCCCCATTATAGTTAAGACAAGGAGGATATCATGCGCACAGCAAATCCTGCATTGAATGCCAAGACCTTCACCGCCCTCCCCAGGATAGCCGATCCTGCC
>MGQS01000094.1:626-4319 GCA_001797905.1 Deltaproteobacteria bacterium RBG_16_54_11
CTGATGCTGGCGCTCCTGCTGATACCGGCTGCCTGGGTGTGGCGGCAGTTCTTCACCAGCGGGAACCCGCAGGCGATCATGCCCTGGCTGTATGTCGGGATCGTCGGCGGCCTTATCGTTGCGTTCATTACCATATTCAAAAAACAATGGTCCCCGGTGACGGCTCCCCTCTATTCCGTCTTGGAAGGGCTTGCCATCGGCGGCATATCCGCCTTTTTTGAGGCGCAATTTCCCGGGATCGTCATTCAGGCAGTCGCCTTGACCTTTGGGACCTTGTTGTGTCTCTTGTTGGTATATAAATCGGGAATAATCAAGGTGACGGCCAATTTTAGACTGGGGGTGGTAGCTGCCACGGGAGGCATCGCCATAATCTATGTTATCACGATCGTGCTGGGGCTCTTCGGCATCCGCATGCCCTACATCCACGACAGCGGGCTCATCGGCATCGGGTTTAGCCTCTTCGTAGTCACCATAGCCGCCCTCAATCTGGTGCTGGATTTCGATTTTATCGAAAACGGTGCCGCATCCGGAGCGCCCAAATTTATGGAGTGGTATGCGGCCTTCGGCCTGATGGTGACATTGATCTGGCTCTACCTGGAGATACTCAGGCTGCTGGCAAAGATCAGAAGCCGCAGGTAGCAAAGTAAACTATCCCGCCTTTGGCGGGACGCGACACGTGGGTGGGATTGAACTTTTTAGGCATGGTTTTTGCTGCTTGATAGGTACAATAATACCTTTATCTTCGCCCTTATAGCAGGGTATAGTGCTGAATTTCTTTACAATATCCTGTAAATTATGCTTGACATATAACCACCTTTTCTTTATTATTTCTTGACACAAGGGACAAGGAAACAATGGAGAAGACGGCACAGGGAAATTTCGTAGAGATCCTCAAGCAGTCGTTGATCGAGATACCTGAGGGCAAAATAGAGTTTCGCGGGCCCACGGACGGGTTTGTAAGCGTGACCTTTATCGAGGGGGAGATCCTCCTCGTGGAGTCAACCTGGGGAACCGGCAACGATGAGCTCCAGAAGATCTACGATTGGGAGACCGGAACCTGTGTTATCAAGGACTTGACGCTTGAGGAGCGAAAGGTCCTCGAAACAAAATGGCAGAGGCCCGTTATCCTCGATGCGGTGAAGAAAGAAACGAAGGCCGTTATCTCCTTGGATCACTCCGTGAAGATAAACACCTTGCTCCGGGACCTCAAACGGAAAACCCTCGACCTCGATGCCTTCCTCGCCGAAGTCCAGGAGAAGAAGTACTCGGGCGAGGCCAGGATCACCACGCCGAAAGGTCGTAATCAGGTGCTCTTCTACCGGGGTATGCCTCTTGTCTCCTCAGACCGAAGGGCGCCTACGGTGCGGGAGGTCCATGCGATCATGGATTCCCCCGATGCCACGCTGAACTTCTATCTCCTGGGTGACGAATTGGCACACGCATTCTTATCCGTTTTTCAGGGCGAGAAGGTGTGGCAGGGGCTTTCCGTCACCGTTTTTCATCTGGACAAGATGCTCGGCAAGCTCATGGAGAAAAACCCCACCGGCCACCTGTGCATACACAAAGGGAATGGAGATCGCCGTTACTGCTTTTTCTTTCAGGGCACACCTTTCGGTGTTTACGACCTCGAAAAACACTGGAGCCCGGTAGATATCTCTACGATGTGGGAAGATGCGCAGCACGTGGATTATTACCTGTCCGGGAAGATAGAATCCTTTGCCTCGACGGCCGGATCGATGCGTTCATCGACGGATTTCAAGGATTTCCTCTCCCCGTGGAACGATCTGGTAGAGGCGATAGCGAAAAAGCTCGGGAAAAAACCCGTAGAGAAATCCCTGCAAAAGAGCTTCGGCGGATCGGCCTCCTACCTTGCGGAGGGAATCAAACTGCAATTGACTGGTGAGGGCAATCAGAGCGCCAATGATGCCCTGAAGGTCTTTAGGGAACGGGCCATCGATTTCCTGAAAGAGATGGAGGTCATCGTCGGCAGACACTGGCTCAACGACCAGCTTCAAGAGTTCCGTGAAAAGAATGGTGACGTTATTGAAAGGTTATCCTTAATCGAGGTGTTCTCCAAGAAAGGAGGCTAGCATGAAGGCATTTCGGGCTCTCATATGGATAGTGATGGTGCTCTCTCTTGTGGGAAGCGTGGCGTTGTTGGCTCTCGGCGACCCCCTCTGGAAGTGGGGCGCAGTAATCATTATGCTGTGCTTCGGGGTAGCTGGAGTGGGCAAGGCTTTTCATCTGCGGCTGGACACCCTCAGAGGAAAGTTCCATTTGATACTCAGTGCAGGGGCCCTCTTTTTTTGCGCTGCCATAATTGTGGGGCTGCTATCTACAACGCCATGGCAGATCTTCGGCTTACACTACCTCGCGCGGTTCATATTCCTTGTGTCCGTGGTCCTGATGTTCGTCGGCCTCATGAAACAGGGATATACCCTTTCCGTCGTAGACTGGATCATAGTGCTGGTGGTCTTTGCCGCACTGGCTGCAATCGGCCTTTGGTTCTTCTACACCCTCTACGCCGGCGCAACGGCGCTGATGAGCATCTTGATCTATATGTCCCTGTTTATCATGCTCGTGGTCCTGGCCAACGTCCGGGTCTATCTGGGAAGTAATCTCGGCGTGCGGTGGACTGCCGGCGCTCTCAGCGTATTGTGCATCACCCTGGGCGACCTGAGCATGGCCTACTTCGCCGCCTCAGGCCTTCCTGTCTGGGAGGTAGTCCAATACCTGTCGTGGGACGGCTTGGGCTTCATCATGGGCATCATCTGCCTCTTGTGGGATTAAACGTACCAGCATATGTTTGACTAATGCCCTTTCCCCTTGGTCCGGGGAAAGGGCATTTCATTGCCGGACATTTCTTCAGGAACTTCACCTTGTCTTTCCCGCCTGCTTTGTGTAAGAATTATTATGTATTAATGCAACCTTTTTGTCTTTTCGGTGTCTAAAAAAGGATAGGGTTGGAAGCCTGCAAGAAGAAATGGAGAGAAAATGAGAAGGTATAATATCTTCTTCCTCACAATAGTGTCCTCGTGCATCTGCTTTTTCCTGAGTGAAGTAGGAGCTCAAGAAGTTCTTTCCTGGCAAGACTGCGTCAAAGAGGCACAGAAGAATCACCCTGATCTGATCTCCGCTAAAGAAGTCGTCAATCAGTTTAAAGCAGACAAGGCCATTGCCATCAGCACTATGTTGCCCCAGATCAGCACCGAGGTGAGCCAAAGCGCCTCCAAGTCACATCTGAACAATACAACTAAGACGTCTGCATATGGCATCACGGCACAACAGTTGCTCTTCGACGGACTCAAAACCCCCTATGATATCGCGGCCGCGGCAAAGAATGTAAAATCGTCACAATATGACTATAATGTAACTTCATCCGATATCAGGTTGAGATTACGCACCGCCTTTGCCGAGCTTTTAAAGGCCCAGGAACTTTTGACTATCACAGACGATATCCTCACGAGGCGAAAGCAGAATGCGGATCTGGTGGGATTGCTTTATGAAGGAGGGAGGGAACACAGGGGTTCGCTATTGACAGCCCAGGCAAATTTAGCTCAGGCTGAATTTGATGTCACGCAGGCCAGGCGTACGATTGACGTAGCTCAGAGACAATTAAGTAAGGAACTGGGACGAGCGGCATTAAAACCAATACGCGTAACAGGGAATCTTGAGAGTATTAACCAGAATCAC
>MGQS01000094.1:4336-12159 GCA_001797905.1 Deltaproteobacteria bacterium RBG_16_54_11
CAATCCTTCTTTGGAAGTCCTGATTGCCAGAAAAGAAGCGGCGCAGTTCAGCTTAAAATCCGCCAAGGCGGAATTCTTCCCTCAGGTCTACGCCAATGCCCAAGCGGGAAGGACAGATTCTAACTGGCCGCCAGGTAATGATGAATGGTTGGTTGGTGTAACCCTCACGTTTCCGCTGTTTGAAGGCGGCCGCCGGTGGGCAGCGGTGTCTAAGGCCAGGGCCGCATTGAACCAGGCACAGGCAGATGAGAGGAGCGGCCGCGACAGCGTCATCCTGACCTTAGAACAAGCCTGGACTGCGTGGCAGAATTCAATGGATACGGTTGCGGTGCTCAAAAAATTCCTGCGAGCAACTGAAGAACGGGCGAAGATAACCAGAGCACAGTATTCAAATGGTCTTATCTCATTCGATAACTGGACCATCATCGAGGATAATTTGGTGCAAGCCCAAAAAGCCTTTTTGGATGCTCAGGCTGCGGCAGTTATTGCGGAAGCCCAGTGGATCCAGGCACAAGGAGGGACATTAGACCATGCGGAATAAAAAATGGAAGATCGTTCTCGCCTTACTGATCGCCGCCGGTTTAGGTGTGATTTTCTTGATAGCTCTAAAACAAAAACAGTCTCCGGCCGCGGGCATCAAACTGATAAACCCCGTATACGGTGCAATCGAAACGGGCATATCGACTACGGGAACCGTTCAGCCTCAAAACCGTTTAGAGATAAAGCCGCCGATCAGCGGCAGGATTGAAAAGGTCTTGGTCCATGAGGGCGATCGGGTAACAATCGGCCAGACCTTGGCATTGATGAGTTCTACGGAAAGGGCAGCCCTGTTGGATGCCGCGAGGGCACAAAACAAGGAGCAGTTGGCATATTGGGAGGAGGTGTATAAACCCACGCCGCTTATCGCACCCATTAAGGGCGAAGTAATAGTGCGGGCCGTAGAGCCCGGCCAAACAGTGACTTCCGGCGATGCAATCATTGTGTTGTCGGATCGCCTTATTGTTCAGGCGCAGGTGGACGAAACAGATATCGGCAAGGTAAGGCTCAAGCAGGCAGCACTTATCAGCTTGGATGCCTATCCTGATACAAAAGTAAAGGCGACAATCGACCACATAGCCTATGAATCGACGATTGTAAATAATGTTACCATTTATAAAGTCGACATCCTCCCTGAAAAAGTACCGGCGATATTTCGCTCAGGCATGAGCGCTACCATAAACATCGTAGAGCAAAGCAAAGAAAATGTCCTCCTCATACCCCTTGAGGCAGTAAAACAAGATGCGGAGGGGAGCTTTGTCCTTATAAGCACCGGGAGCAGCGAAAAACCTGTTATTCACAGAGTCCAGCTCGGCATTTCGGATGATAAGAATGTAGAGGTTGTTTCAGGGCTGGAAACTAAGGACACAATAACCATCGTGACTCAAGATTATCAACCCGCAAAAGATACGGGGTCGGGAACGAATCCTTTCATGCCCCGCCGGCGGCCATCGCAACCATCGCGCCGTCCATGACCACATGCTCGCGCCCTTGAGCCGAAGCAACCGCTAGGAAAGGCAGATGATCGAACTAAGGCATATAACAAAGACCTATAAGATGGGCGCCGTAGAGGTGCACGCGTTGCGTGATGTCTCCTTAAAGATTACTCCCGGAGAATTTGTGGCCATTATGGGACCTTCGGGCTCGGGAAAATCAACCCTCATGCATATCGTGGGCTTTTTGGATAGGCCCGATTCCGGCGCATACCTTTTAGGCGACAGGGATATAACCGAGCTAGGCGACGACGAATTGGCTATATTGAGAAACCGGCTGGCAGGCTTTGTCTTTCAGCAATTCCATCTTCTCCCCCGCATCAGCGCCGTGGAAAATGCGGAGCTCCCTTTGATCTACGCCGGAAGGCGTCACCTCAAGGAAAAGGCCCATGAAAAGATGCGGGAAGTCGGCCTTGCGCAGAGGGAATCCCACCGGCCCAATGAATTATCAGGCGGCGAGCAACAGCGGGTGGCTATCGCCAGATCGTTGGTAAACGAACCGTTTATTATCTTCGCGGATGAGCCCACGGGAAATCTCGATACGAAAAGCGAGGAAGAGATCATCGCCTTATTGGAGGATCTGAATCGCAAGGGCAAGACCATCCTCATGGTCACCCATGAGCAGGAGATAGCGGCGCGCGCCCGGAGGATCATCCGTATGCGAGATGGCGAGATCGTCGCCGATGAGAGGAAGAGGGCCAGGCGTAAAAAACCCGTTGCCATGCCGCAGGGTCTTTCCATCGATGCTATCTTGTCCGAATCGCGACAAACGTTGGCACAGGCGGCGTTCATAGACCACTTCCGTCAGGCCCTCCATGCAATCGTTTCCCACAAAATGCGCTCGTTCCTCTCTATGGTCGGGATACTGATCGGCATTGCCTCGGTCATTGCCATGCTGGCCTTGGGGCAAGGGGCGAAGGAGTCTATCACGAAACAATTGGCCTCGCTGGGATCAAACCTCCTATCGATAAGGCCCGGCGCCAGCCAGATGGGTGGGGTAGCCTTGGAGGCCGGGACAGTCACCCGTTTTACCTTACAGGACGCGGATGCGATAGCAAAGCTCACGGGTACGATCAGCAGAGTATCCCCTTCGGTCAGCGGCCGTGGCCAGCTCGTCTACGGCAACAAAAACTGGAATACACAGGTCCTCGGCACCGGGACCAATTACGCACCGATGCGGGCAGCAATCCCGGCAATCGGCAGGTTCTTTACCGAGGACGAATTGCGCAAGCGGGATAAGCTCGTCGTACTCGGCACCTCGGTCGTTACAAACCTTTTCGGCGATGCCAATCCAATCAATGCCGCAATAAAGATAAATCGCATCAATTTTAAGGTCATCGGCGTCATGCCGAAAAAAGGTGCATCCCCTTTTCGTGATCAAGATGATGTAGTGGTTATCCCGGTTACGACCGCCATGTATCGAGTACTCGGAAAACAATATGTCGATTTTATCGATGCGGAGGTGCGAGATCCTCTTTTGATGGATGAGGCCCAAGATGCCATAAGCAAACTCGTTATAAAACGCCACAACCTTACTAAAGACAGACAAGATACGTTTAACATCCGCAACATGGCGGACATCCAGGCAACCCTCCAGAGCACCACGCGGACCATGACGTGGCTGCTGGGCTCCATTGCCGCCATCTCCCTGTTAGTCGGGGGCATAGGCATCATGAATATCATGCTGGTGTCGGTATCGGAGCGGACCAGGGAAATAGGGCTTCGCAAGGCGATCGGGGCGCGCAAGAAGGATATCATGGTGCAATTCCTCATCGAGGCCGTACTGATGACCATGAGCGGGGGCATAGCCGGCATCCTCTGCGGCATCGGGATGTCCTTTCTGCTCGCCCTCCTGGCCGGCTGGGCGACAAAGGTCTCGATATTTGCGATAGTGCTGGCCACGACCTTTTCCCTCTTTGTCGGGGTAGGCTTCGGCCTCTGGCCGGCCCGCCAGGCAGCACGTCTCAATCCTATCGAGGCGCTGAGATATGAATAATAATTAAAACTTTTTTCTTCTTTTTTTTACACTAGCACCCTAGACCCCTCGAACCCCGGAACCCCTTCCTCATAGAGTTCTAACTTAGCTACTCCACCACCCGCAGCCAAAAGGTCTTTAAATACGCACCCTCGGGGTGATTGAGCGCAGCGGGATGGTCCTGAGGCGCCCCCCAAAGGCCCAAGACCTGTAGCTGGCGGCGTGCGTCAACAGCAGCATATGAGAGTATCTTTTGGAAGAGCGCTGCATCGATGTGCTGTGAGCAGGAGCAGGT
Source organism: Deltaproteobacteria bacterium RBG_16_54_11 (assembly GCA_001797905.1). Classification (GTDB taxonomy): domain Bacteria; phylum Desulfobacterota; class B13-G15; order B13-G15; family RBG-16-54-18; genus RBG-16-54-11. The sequence goes on from MGQS01000094.1 coordinate 8,136, forward strand.
AAGGATCAGCCCACCTTTCTTGGTTCGCTTCATGGCATAGAGGTTTATGTCCTTGTACCCCCGGATCGCCCCCTTGACCTGCCCCTTGCGTTTGGCAAAGGCAGGCGGGTCGAGAATGATAAGGTCGTAGTCATCCTGCTCATCCCTGAGAAACTGAAAGACATCCGCCTTGACCAATCGCTGGCTATCTAAAGGGATGTTGTTAAGGATCAGGTTCTCTTTGCATAACGCCAAGGCCTCTGCCGAGGCCTCTACCGAGGTTACCGCCTCGGCCCCTCCGAGCGAGGCAGCGATGGAAAACCCGCCGGTATAAGAAAAGCAATTGAGCACCTTCTTCCCTCGCGCCAACCCCCTGATAAGGGAGCGATTATCGCGCTGATCCAGATAAAAACCGGTCTTCTGCCCTCCTTTGACATCGACTAAAAACTTAATACCGTTTTCCCGGATCTCGATAAGGTCGGGAAATATACCCTCCCTGGCTAAAGAGCCACCTTTGACCAAAGGGTCACCTTCGGCGGCTTCGGCGGCTTCGGCTCCGGTGGCTGAAGAGCCATCTTCGACGATGAGACCAGTGGAATCCGGCAGGCCTTCTTGCGCGCGCGCCCCGGCATCACTGCGGTCGTACATCATCCGGGGTGCGAGGAGATCCTTGAGCATGGAAATGATCCAATCCCTGAACCTCTCCATGCCGGCGGTATTCAGCTGGAGCACCAGGTAATCGCCATATCTATCGCAAATAAGGCCGGGCAGCAAATCTCCCTCAGCGTGGATCAGCCGACAGCTATTAGTGGTCCCCGCGCCACTATTAGTGGTCCCCGCGCCACTATTAGTGGTCCCCGCGCCACTATTAGTGGCCCCCGCGCCACTATTAGTGGCCCTGGCCCCGGAGGTGGCCCTTTGGCCAAAAGGGCCACCTCCGGCTTCGGCCGCGCCGGCGGCAGTCTCGGGAGTAAGGATGGGCTTGCGGATAGCGAGAGCCCCTTCAATCCGCTCCTGAAAAAAGGCCTTGTCTATCGCAACCGGTTGGCGGCTGAGCAGTCTTACCGCAATCTGAGAGCGAGGGTTGTAGTAGCCCCTGCCCAGGAACTCCCCTCCATGGGAAAAGAGGTCCACGATCCCACCCGCATCTACCTCGCCCTCAACGCTTTCAATAGCCCCGGAGAAAACCCAGGGATGTCCGCGGGAAGGCGCCTTCTCTCTCCCCTGTTTAAGCAACACCCGGGCCATGTTACGGAGATTCCGTGCGACCTTTCAGATCCCGATAGGCGGGGATAATGCCGAAGCCGTCGGCCTTCATGATTGCCCGCTTCACCGCCTCCATCACGGCAGCCTCGGCCAGCGCCCCCACGTGGTTCACATCCCCCGCGTGCTGCCCTAGGGAGAGGGCGAAGACGATGTCGCCGTCAAGGGTGGTGTTGATCGGCGAGATGACCCGCGCGAGCCCATTGTGCGCCATCTGGGCCACCTTGATGGCATCCTCCCTGACGAGGGCTACGTTCGTAGCAATCACACCGATGGTGGTGTTTCCCTTGTATGAATTGCCGAATCCCTCTTTCCATATCCCTTGTCGCAGCAGATCCGCCGTGCTCACGAAACCAATCCCCTTTTCATCCCTGAGCCCTGCGAGGATTGCCCCGGTCCTCCCATCCACCACGTCTCCCAGGGCATTCACTGCGGCGAGGGCACCAACCACGACCCCTGCTTTTCCCTCCAGGCTGGCCGTCCCGACGCCTCCCTTACAAGCCCTCTCCAACCCAAAGAGCTTCCCGACAGTCGCCCCGGTCCCTACCCCGATACTCCCCTCCTCCATTGCTCCGGCTGAGGCGTGGAGGCAGGCTTCATAGGCCATTGCGGCATCCGGGCGGATCCGATAGTCGCCGAAGGCAAGGTCGAATATCACCGCGGCGGGGACGATGGGGACGCGGGTGACCCCTACATCGAACCCCTTGCCCTTTTCCTCCAGGTAACGCATCACCCCCCCGACGGCATCGAGGCCAAAGGAACTTCCGCCGGTGAGGAGGATGGCATGCACCTGCTGGACCACATGCACTGGATAGAGTGAATCGAGCTGGCGGGTCCCGGTGGCCGATCCCCGTATCTCCACACCCCCCACCGCTCCCTCTTCACAGAGGACAACCGTGCAGCCGGTCATGGCATCGACGTTGCTCGCATGACCCACGCGGATTCCCTGGACATCGGTTATGGCGCCGAGCATCTCTCCCTCACCTCTTGTATTCTACGTTGCCGACCTTACTCCAAGGATAACAGAGCCCCTTTCTCCTTGTCAATTTGAGCTTTACTTGACACTTGTCTGTATACCTGATTAAATTAAAGAGGAAACAGGAAAGGGCCGGCGCTTCCGCTTCTGCGCGGGGGGCAATCTTCGAGATAGGAAAACCATGAAGGCGCAAAAAACATTGATCATAGCTGGAAAAGGAGGGGTGGGGAAGACCACCATCGCCGTCAATATGGCGGTGCTCTGGGCCCAGGAACAATGGCAGGTGGGTCTCCTGGATGCCGACATCCACTCCCCCAATATCCCCCGCATGTTGGGCATCCATCCTCAGGGGGCTGAGGGGTTGGTGGAGGGGATAGAGCCTGCCTCGCCTATGAAAGGACTCAAGGTGGTCTCCTTAGCCCTCTTTCTGCACAATCAGGACATCTCCATAACCTGGCGCGGCCCCATCAAGCACGGGGTGATCAAACAGTTTATCTCCGATGCCCACTGGGGGGAATTGGACTGCCTCATCGTGGATCTGCCGCCGGGAACGGGAGATGAGGCCATGAGCGCCGTACACTTCCTCAAGGGGGTGATCGGGGCCCTGATTATCACTACCCCGCAAGCACTCTCCTTGCTGGAGGCCCGCAGGACAGCCACTTTCTTCCGTCAGCACCATGTCCCCATCATCGGGCTCGTGGAAAACATGGTCGACTTTGTCTGCCCCCACTGTGAAAAGCCCTTAGCCCCTTTCGGCGAGGGTGGGGGCGAGAAGGTGGCTGAGGATCTAAACATACCCTTTGTGGGGAGGATACCGATCGACCCCGGGGCGGCTGCGTGCGCTGATAACGGGGAACCGTTCATCATCTCCCTTCCCCAATCAATCATTGCCGGCACGGTACGCGATATCGGCCGGCGCTGCCAGACATTGATGGAACAACGGGGACGGCTCACCCTGGTGACCCAGCTCGTATACAAGGGTTGAATTCCGCGACAACCGCACGCTTAATTCGGTGAAGCTTATCATTATATAGTGAACGATCCCGCCACAGGCGGAATTTTGGACAAAGTCGAAATAAATTCTTCACCTAACGGCCAGGGCCTTAATTTCTGAACGTAACAAATAATTTTTTCTGGAGGTCAGCATGGATAGTATGGAAGCCATCAAGGGGAGGCGATCGGTGAGATCGTATAAGTCTGATCCAATCCCCGAAGAGAAGCTGCGCAAGGTCTTGGAGGCCGTTCGCTGGGCGCCCTCCTGGGCCAATACCCAGTGTTGGGAAACCATCGTGGTCAGGGAGCATGGGACCAAAAAGCAGTTGGCCGAGACATTACCGCCCGGCAACCCCTCTCGCGAGGCGATCGTACAGGCCCCTCTCACGCTGGCCTTGATCGGCATCGAGGGAAGGGCAGGATTCTACAAGGGAACGGCTGCCACCGACAAAGGCGACTGGTACATGTTCGATTGCGGTCTGGCTGCACAGAACCTCTGCCTGGCAGCCCATGCCGAAGGGCTCGGGACGGTGATCGTCGGCTTGTTCGACGCCGCCAAGGCGGCTGAGGTCCTGCAGGTCCCCCAGGGGAAGGCCGTGGTGATCATTACCCCCCTCGGCTTCCCGGAGAAGGTCCCCGCGCCCCCGAAGAGGAAAGAGATCGAGGAATTCCTCTATCAAGAAGTTTACGGGAAGCGTTAAGGGGTGAGAAACCAGAAGCGCTTCTGTCCGCTATGCGGCGGGCGATTGGAGCGCATCTCCCGGGAAGGCCGGATGCGGCTCTATTGCAGGCAGTGCGACAGCATCCTGTACG
>MGQS01000094.1:12193-12666 GCA_001797905.1 Deltaproteobacteria bacterium RBG_16_54_11
CGACGATGAGGATCGCCTTCTCCTGGTCAAGCGGGCAATGGAGCCGGCCATAGGTGCATGGTGCCTGCCCGGTGGATTTGAGGAGCTGGACGAGAGCCCCGGCGAAGGGGTGCTGCGGGAGCTCCGTGAGGAAACGGGTTTGGAAGGCACGGTGGAACGATTGATCGACGTAGTCCGCGAGGACAGCCCTTTCTACGGCCCCTTGATCATCATCGGCTATCAGGTGTCACCCCAGGGGGGAGCGCTGAGGCCAGGCGACGACGCCGCTGAGGTGAGGTACTTTCCCTTGACGGACCTCCCCCACGTGGCCTTCGATTCCCACCAGGCACTTATCGATACAATGATGCGGAGCAGCAAATGAAGCATACCTATGGTCCCGTCCCCTCCAGACGGTTGGGAAGATCCCTGGGGGTGGATCTGGTACCGAAGAAGATCTGCACCTATGACTGCATCTACTGCCAGATCGGCAGGAC
>MGQS01000094.1:12673-16200 GCA_001797905.1 Deltaproteobacteria bacterium RBG_16_54_11
TGCACTATTGATCGCAAGGAATACGTTCCCGCCCGTTCCATCCTCCGGGATGTCAAGCAATCCCTCCAAGACTGGGGTGATAAGATAGACTACATAGCCATCTCCGGCTCAGGGGAGCCGACCCTCAACACCGCCATCAAGAAGGTCATCCAAGGGATAAAAAAGATGACGGCAATTCCCGTGGCAGTCATCACCAACAGCTCCCTGCTGCTTCTTGAGGAGGTGCGTCAGGCCCTGCAAGCAGCCGATGTGATCATGCCCTCCCTGGACGCCGTCACCCCCGCTGTCTTTCAGACCATCAACAGGCCCCACCCCTCCCTTGAAATCGAGCAGATCATCCAAGGGCTGGCGGCATTCCGGGGAGAATATAAAGGACTGCTTTGGCTGGAGATCCTCCTGTGCCGAGGGGTGAACGACGCAGGGGAGGAGCTCGAGAGGATGCAAGAGGCCATCCGTATCATACGACCGGACAAGGTCCAGCTCAACACGGTGGTAAGGCCAGGTGCGGAGGATTACGCCGCCGCCCTCTCCCCGGACCGGCTGGAACAGATAAAGAACGCCCTGGGCGCGGATGCGGAGATCATCGCGGAGTTCGAGGAGGATAGACACCTGATCCCTTCGAAGGATATAGAGGAGAAGGTCATCCGCATCATCAAGCGCAGACCCGAGACCCCTGACGACCTCGCCAAGGCCCTCGGCCTCCACGACCTAGAGATCGCAAAGATACTGGAGAAACTTGCCAAGGAGGGAAAGGCTACCTACCGCGTCTTTAACCAGCGCGTTTACTATGAGGCAGCAAAAAGGGCCGATAAATCCGGTTCCCGGTGAGCTTTACGTTAGACACGGATGATGGAGGATCTTTTATTGACTGTTAGTTATATCATAGGGCGTATTTCTCGGAATTTTATAAGGAATTAGCATCGGCACACGCGAGCTGTATTCAAGGTATTGGCTTCCGAATTCGCGATGAAGATCCCGATCCTCCAGATATGTAGCGATAACGATCCAGACAGTCCACATGATATTGAATAGAAGCCTATCGAGGGTGACAACAGGACACGACCAGATTATAACTATCAGGAATAAATACAACGGATGCCGCGCCCAGCGATATGGGCCCTTCGCTATTATCTGTTGCGGTTTGCCCGGTCTATTACTGATATAACGCATAAGGGGCTTTACACCAAGCATGTCGAATGAACCAAGCGATTTATTCCCCCAGAAAAATCCGGCCAAGCAAAGGCAGAATAAAGCGCGAAGCATCCAGAAAATAATCCCATCGGCGCGCGCTATGAGAGTGGGAGATTTCTGCCAGAAAAGCAATACTAGGAGCAAGGCAATGCCTGAGGTTATTCCATAGAAGGCATTATGATATACATCCGGCATGAATTTTCCAAGCCATTGCTTGAAACCTTTACGAACCAGGATACTGTGTTGCAGGAAAAATATGATCGATAAAAAGGCGTCTAGCAGCAATGCACTCCTTTCGCTCAAGTGAAGATCAATTATGGTAAAGGAGCCCATAAAAAGGAAGATCATAAACATGATTGCGGTAGGCAATACAAGTATAAAGAGAATCCAGATTAGTATGACAGTTTTAGTATGGTTCTTGATGAGATCAGTATTGAAGGTTTTAATCAGAAAACCTATCATATGATGCTCCTTTTTTTTATATAGAAATTGCGCCTTAATCCCTTAATCAGTACTAACTCAAGAGACAGAACAGCTGTAATAGCTTTTACTTGTATTGAGATCCGTCGAAGTATCGGCCGTGACCCCTCTCCGGTGAGAATTCATTCTTGACAACAAGTCTGCACTGAACCTGCCGAAGTGGTCCCATGGCTTAATTCCTTTGAAAATATCTCCTTTTATAATCATTCCTTTATCTACCAGTTATTTGGTATTCGTATTACTTTGAGGGCCTGCCTGATTTTCCTCTGAGCAAAGATGATATGATTATCCAGATTCCTATGGCGATGAAGGCCAGGGGCCAGAAAATTTCCGGATTAAAAAACCCTAGTTTTGCACCCAGCCATAGGCCGCCGATGATAATAAGAAAGATCCCGAGCCTGGACCTGCGACGCCCGCCTACATCGCACCATCTTCTCCAATCGCGACAATACCCATCCCCTTGCTCTTTCATCTGTTCCATTTCCATTCCTCTCTGAGTCGTTCTCTTGTATATGCGCACGGCATATATTACCCTTTTCAGGAAACCCCTCACGTGCCTCCGTAGCCGATGCTGACAGTGGCCCTGACCAAAGGGTCACCTTCGGCTTGGCCAGTCACCTCCTCCTTTTCCACGATCACCGGCACCCGCTGCACCCCTTTCGAGTAAACGAGCATCTCCCTTAATTTTTCCGGATCTTCCGTGACATTATAAAAGACTGCTTTGTCACCGTAGGCCTCGCGCGCCTTTTTGGCAAAAGGGCATTCTTCCGTCCCGTAAATAATAACCTTCGCTTCCATCTTTCTCCCTTAAAGGGGCCGGCTCACAGCGCCGGCCCCTGGGAAATCGTGCATGTTTTTCTGCTACGCTTTTTCCGGCTTCTCTGCCCCTTCGGACTGTGAGCCCTTCTTTTTGAAGAAGCTTGACATCATCTCCATCTTATCGCCGCAGCACGCCATCATCTGCTCTGCCATCGCCTTTTTTTCTTCTTCGGACATCTCTTTACCCGTCCTGCACGGGCACAGAGCCGCCATTTGCTCTCCGCAGGACATCATTTTTTTCTTGTCTTCCTCCGACATACCCCCTGAGGTGGCCCTTTGGCCATTGATGAATCCTTCCATCATGGTGCTGAACATCTTTTCCATTTTTTTTCTCCTTTTTTACTTACTCGGTTGTGATGCTTCGGAAGCTACAATAGGCTTGAGGCCGGAAACCTTTATGCTCCTGATCGATTCTGCGACCTCTCCTATCTTTTCCGGCAATATTTTTAAATTTCCAACTAGCTCTTTCACCGTCGGATCGTTAGCCATAAACTCTATGGGGAAGGCCGTCTCACCCATTATTTTGACGTCCTGAAACCCTGCCTCTCTTATGGCTGTCAGGTATTCATCCTTCAACATCGCCCCGGACACGCAACCGATATACGCCTCTATGGAGTTCTTGATGAATGCGGGGAGCTCCCTGAGCAGGACGATATCCGAGATCATCAGCCTGCCCCCCGGTTTCAGCGACCTGAACGTTTCTGCAAATACCCTCCTTTTGTCCGGGGAAAGATTGATGACGCAGTTCGAGATCACCGCATCGACAGAATTATCGGCAACCGGCAGATGTTCAATCTCGCCGAGCCTGAACTCTACATTTGCATAGTTGCCCTTTCGGGCATTGTCCCTGGCCTTCTCGACCATCTCCGGCGTCATATCGACCCCGATGACCCTCCCCTTATCCCCTACCCTGCCGGCAGCCAGAAAACAATCGAATCCGGCGCCTGAACCAAGGTCAAGCACGGTCTCCCCTTGCTTCAAGGAGGCTAGAGCGATCGGGTTGCCGCACCCCAATCCCAAGTTTGCCCCCTCGGGCA
>MGQS01000094.1:16260-16356 GCA_001797905.1 Deltaproteobacteria bacterium RBG_16_54_11
TACCCCCACAACACGATTTGACGGGAGTGCAACAGGAGCTGTCCTGCTTTACAACCTTGGCATACCCTTCTCTGACAACCTTTCTTATGTCTTCAT
>MGQS01000095.1:0-1745 GCA_001797905.1 Deltaproteobacteria bacterium RBG_16_54_11
ACTGCATACAAGTGTTCCGTTGTGCCGCGATAAAGCTGGATAAAGGCAGATTTATCTAGGAAAAGCGCAACATACAAAGGAGAAATCATGGGCACTTGTTTTGTGATGCAACCGTTTGACCAAGGTGTATTTGATCAACGGTACGAAGACGTATTCGTTCCAGCGATTCGAGAGGCTGGCCTTGAACCATATCGCGTCGATCAAGACCCAAAAGTGAGTATACCAATTCAGGACATTGAAGCCGGGATTCGCGACGCAGATTTATGTCTGGCCGAGATAACGCAAGATAATCCCAATGTGTGGTTCGAGCTTGGCTACGCTATAGCCTGTCGCAAGGAAGTTGTACTTGTTTGCTCTAAGGCACGTACGACGAGGTTCCCTTTCGATATTCAGCACAGAACAATCATCCTTTACCCCACAGGTTCGCCACGGGACTTTAAGAAGCTCCACGACGACATTACTGCAAAGATCCGCGCGTATCTGCAGAAAGCAGAAACTCTCTCCGCGGTATCAGAGATATCGAAAGTGACAAAATTTGAAGGTCTGGAGCAACATGAGGTCGTTTGCTTGGCTGCAATTGCAGAAAATCTTGAATACCCGGAAGATAATGCTGCAATCTATCAAATAAAAAGAGATATGGAGGCTAGTGGCTTTACGAAGGTTGCAACAACTATTGCCATAGCAAGCTTGCTACAAAAAAGTCTTCTCGTGCAGGATCAGTTCGAGGACCCCGAGTCTGGTAGTCACTATACAGGATACTCTTTGACTGATGCTGGATGGAAATGGATTTTGGCGAACAAGGACAAGTTTGTACTTCAGAAGCCAAAACCGAAAAAAGATGATATTCCCTTTTAGATAATAGTCTTTAAAGGTGTAAGCGCCTAAAGGTAAGATGGGGGACGTGCTTAAACATGTTACATACTAATCCTATGCAGCTGGCTTCCATTCAAATATCGGAATTGGCGGACCTACGTCCAATAGTCCGTTCTAGTAGCGTAGCTTAGGGCGCAAAAAAAATGGGGAATAGATGAGACTTCGTGAGATGACCATCGCGAATTATGCCTGCATCGGTGAAGCGGGTGTTACGATTCCTATTGATAACATTGTAGCCCTCATAGGGCCAAACAATAGTGGCAAATCCTCGATTCTCGATGCATATGAGGCGTTTGCGAGTACGGGTGCTCCATTGCCGTTGACGTGTTTCCGAGAAGAAAATCCCAATAATACAGTTTCTATTTCCGGTGTTTTTTCTGACATAACTGATGAGGACAAAGAGATCATTGGTACCAAGTGGACGTATGAAGATGACGTGTATGGCAACTGCGTGAGAGCCAAATGGGAATGGACAGCCCCAAACCAGAGAGGCCAGAAATACTCCTGGGACCCAAAGGATAAGCAGTGGATTGCTGGCGGTATGGGCGGTTGGGACACCCTTATAACGAGTAGGATTCCTGCGCCTCTGAGAGTGAAATCTACAGATGATCCTGAACAAACAGAGGCACAGATAATTGATATTTTGACAACCGCCGCAAAAGCAGCTCTCAAGAAGGATTCTCAGAGAGCAGCCGGAGTCCTCGGTGAACTTCAAGCTCTTGCTGATGAGTTTGCCAAAGAGGTGCAAAAGGAACTCGATGATGTTTGTGTAAGAATAACGAAGAAGTTGACGAACGTATTTCCAGGACATGAGGTTAGCCTGCAACAGTCCGTTGGTAAGATTGAAGCGGATAAAATTATTGGTACGGGGA
>MGQS01000095.1:1790-2180 GCA_001797905.1 Deltaproteobacteria bacterium RBG_16_54_11
CGGGAATTCGTAGGACTTTTCTATGGTCTTCACTTGGAACACTAGCGGAAATCGGCCGCTTCAAACAGGGAAAGTCGACGCTGCCGTCTGAGAGGCCAAGAATTCTCCTAATTGAGGAGCCAGAATCGTTTTTACACCCGCCAATGATTCGCGCTGCCCGAGAGGCGCTCTACGGGCTTTCAGAAGTAGAGGAGTGGCAGGTGTTGGCGAGCACACATTCACCAATCTTCATCGATGTATCAAAACCGCATACAACAATTATCAGGATTGAGAAAAAGTCCCTTGGTTTACCCCGGGCGTTTCGATCTGACAAGGCCCGATTCACGGAAGATGAACGTGCTCAGCTGCGCATGGTTCGTGCGTGCCACCCCACGGTAAACGAGTTTTTCT
>MGQS01000095.1:2187-2651 GCA_001797905.1 Deltaproteobacteria bacterium RBG_16_54_11
CCATGTATTTCTTGTCGAGGGAGAGACAGAGCAAGCGATCCTAACACACGTGTTAAGTTTAGCTGCAGATGAAGGTGAGACAAAGCATCACGTAGTGAATTGTATGGGCAAAGCTAATCTCCCTCTTTTTGCCAAAATATTGAACCAATTTGGCACCCCATATACGATTGTTCACGATGCTGATGCTCCCAAGGTTTATCAAAACGGCAAATGGATGAAAAACACAATGTGGACTATCAACAAGCAATTTGGGGATGTCTTAGCTGAACGGGGCGCAACTCACCCCTCTTGTAAACTGCTGGTCCACATCCCAAATTTTGAGAGCTATTATTGCCTTGAGCATCTTGATCGAGACAAGCCTTACAACATTCTAAAGACTCTTAGATCGGCCGAATTTCAGCTTCTGCCTAAGTACGAGGAACTTAGAGACCTGGTTACCCTTGTCGAAGATGGCAAACATGCTG
>MGQS01000095.1:2738-3132 GCA_001797905.1 Deltaproteobacteria bacterium RBG_16_54_11
GTAACGCACAACCACTGCACGTATGCCGACGTTCCTAAACGTGGTTGATAGGGACGTTAAGTCAATACATCAATCTTGCATACATAATCGCCGCGGGATGTTGGCTGCAGCACTGAAAATTTTGGTGCGGTTATATTCTTCCAAGCTTAATCTGCTTCCTTTGAGTCTTATTTACCCCAAAGCCCTCGGGCTATTTCCCCTTGACACTACCCCCCATTTTCGTTTACAGTTTTAAGTAGTTATGGGCGGTTAACTCAGCGGGAGAGTGCTATCCTCACACGGTAGAGGTCACTGGTTCAAATCCAGTACCGCCCACCATGTTGATCTTATTAAGGCCGCAGAGGATGAGAGGAACTCGGTGGTTAGGCCGCAGGGTAAGAAGATGCTATCCTCC
>MGQS01000095.1:3193-4970 GCA_001797905.1 Deltaproteobacteria bacterium RBG_16_54_11
CGAGGGTGAGGCCGAAGCCGAAGGTGGCCCCTTGGTCAGTGGCCCTTTGGCCAGTGGGCATGAAGTTAGATGATTCCCCCTCACCTCAATCCTCTCCCCCAAGGGGCGAGGAGGTTATTGAAATTATCCTCTCCTCCCCTGCCACAATGGTGGCGGCCGAAGGTGGCCCTTTGGCCAGATCTTCGAAGCAGGAGGGGGTGATTTGAATAATTCTCAGGGTTTTAAATAAAGGACGGCGATATGTCAGGTCATTCAAAGTGGTCACAGATCAAGAGGAAAAAGGGCGTGGCGGATGCCAAGCGGGGGCAGGTCTTCACCAAGCTGATCAAGGAGATCACGGTTGCTGCCCGCACAGGCGGGGGCGATCCCGAGGGCAACGCCCGGCTGCGCGCGGCCATTGCCGATGCCAAGGCGGATAACATGCCCAAGGACAACATCGAGCGGGCCATCAAAAAAGGGACCGGGGAGCTCGCGGGCGTAACCTATGAGGAGTTCCCGTATGAAGGGTATGGGCCCGGCGGCGCGGCGGTGCTTGTCGAGGTGATGACGGACAACAAGAACCGGACCACGGCGGAAATCCGGCATATCTTCTCCAGGGGCGGCGGGAACATGGGTGAGGCGGGGTGTGTGGCCTGGATGTTTCACAAGAAGGGATACCTGGAAGTGAGCAAGGCAGCGGTGCAGGAAGACCGGCTGATGGAGGTGGCCCTGGACGCCGGTGCGGAGGATATCAAAGAGGGAGACCAGCAATACGAGGTGACCACCGATCCGCAGAACCTGGATGCGGTCAAGAAGGCCCTGGGAAAGGCGGGGATCAAGTACCAGGCGGCGGAGCTCACCATGTACCCCCAGAGCACGATAACCCTGGATGAGAAACACGCGGAACAGATGCTGCGCCTGATGGAGCTGCTGGAGGACAATGACGATGTCCAACACGTCTACTCGAACTTCGACATCCCCGACAGCGTAGTGGAGCAGTTGGGCAAATGAGGATATTAGGGATAGACCCCGGCACCCTGGTCATGGGTTATGGGGTGGTAGAGGAAAGGCAGGGGGGATTGACGCACGTGGTGGATGGGACCATCGCCCCTACCGGGGAGCTGGCTGTGCGCTTGAAGGAGCTCTACGACGGCTTGCAGGAGATGATCCGCGTCTATGCCCCGGATGCCGTGGCCATGGAGAGCCCCTTTTTTTCCAAGAACGTCGTGAGCACGGTGAAGCTCGGGCAGGTGCAGGGGGTGGTGGTGCTCGCTGCCACCCATGCCGCGCTCGATTCCTGCTCGTACACCCCCATGGAGGTCAAATCCGCCGTTGCCGGCTACGGCAAGGCCACCAAGGTCCAGGTCAGGGAGATGGTCAAACGCCTGCTGGGGATCGACGGGCCCCTCTCGCTGGACGCCTCCGACGCCCTGGCCGTGGCCATCTGCCACATCCACACCGCCGAGCTCAAACGAAGATACCAACAACACCTTTCCTCTGAAGCCTCGGGAAGATGATATCTCAGATCCGCGGCCGATTGGCCAACAAAGCCCCCGGAGAGATCATTATCGATTGCAACGGGGTGGGATACGGTATCCGGGTCCCCCTCTCGACCTTCTATGAGCTGCCGGAGATCGAGGAGGAGGTCCTGTTGCAGGTCTACACCCATGTTCGGGAGGATGCCCTGCTCCTCTACGGTTTTTTGACCCACAAGGAAAAGGAGCTCTTCTGCCTCCTGATCGGGATATCGGGGGTGGGGCCGAAGCTCGCCATCAACGTGCTCTCCGGCATCTCGGCC
>MGQS01000095.1:5091-5309 GCA_001797905.1 Deltaproteobacteria bacterium RBG_16_54_11
GGCGGCCTGCCTCTCAAGCAGGGGGTGGTCAAAGACGCCCTGTCCGCCCTAATCAACCTGGGCTATGCTAAGCCCATAGCCGAAGGGGCTGTCCATGATGCCCTGCGCCAACAAGGGAATGAGCTCTCGTTGGAGGAGCTGTTAAAAGAATCCCTGCGCCTGCTCGCTAGACACTGAGCAATTTATTGGCTAAAGAGCCACTGGCCAAAGGACCACCT
>MGQS01000095.1:5407-5929 GCA_001797905.1 Deltaproteobacteria bacterium RBG_16_54_11
TCCCTGGCCGAAGGGCCACCGTCGGTTTTACAAAGGTCCCGCACTGTCGCACAGCGACATCCCATCATTCAGATTTTTATACAAAGCAGGGCGGGACGCTGTACATATATCAGAGAGGTCGGGATGTATCGCTATGCGATACAGAGGTGGGGAGGGATTTAATAAAGTCTTTTTCTAGGCAATATACCATGATGGACGTCATCCATTGACCAAAGGACCACTTTTGGAAATTATAAAAATCCCCCCATCCCCCCTTTCCCAAAGGGGGGTGAGGGGGGATTGGAGACTTATTTTCTGACCATGGTCAAGCCATTAGTCACCGAGGAAGAGATCAGGTTTGAGCAGGGGGTGCGCCCCCAATCCTTTGCCGAGTATGTCGGTCAGGAGCGCGTCAAGGAGAACCTCAAGGTCTTTGTCGACGCCGCGAAGGAGCGGGGGGAGGCGCTCGACCACTGCCTGTTCCACGGCCCCCCGGGGCTCGGCAAGACCACCCTGGCCCACATCATCGCTCATGAGCTCAAT
>MGQS01000095.1:5935-7613 GCA_001797905.1 Deltaproteobacteria bacterium RBG_16_54_11
ATCAAGGCCCCCTCGGGCCCGGCCATAGAGCGTCCCGGGGATCTGGCCGCCATCCTCACCAACCTGCACGAGCGGGATGTCTTTTTTATCGATGAGATCCACCGCCTCAATCGGGTCGTGGAGGAGGCCCTCTACCCGGTAATGGAGGACTTCAAGTTCGACATCGTCATCGGCCAGGGCCCCGGCGCCCGGGCCATCAAGCTCGATATCCCCCATTTTACCCTCGTGGGCGCCACCACCAGGGCAGGGCTCCTCACCTCCCCTCTGCGGGACAGGTTCGGGGTGGCCTTTAGGGTGGACTACTATCCGCCGGAGGATCTGGCCATCATCGTCCAGAGGTCGGCGCGCATCCTCGGGGTGCATATCGATGAGGCCGGCGCTCAGGAGATCGCCTCCCGCTCCCGGGGCACGCCGAGGATAGCCATCCGCCTGCTGCGCAGGGTGAGGGACTACGCCCAGGTCAAGGAGGACGGCTCCATCACCAAAGAGGTGGTCCAAAAGGCCCTGGCCCTGATGGAGATCGATCACCTGGGCCTGGACAACATGGACCGCAAGATCCTGCGCACCGTCATCGAGAAGTTCGGCGGTGGGCCGGTCGGGATCGATACCCTGTCCACGGCCATCAGCGAGGAAAAGGAGACCATCGAGGACGTGTACGAGCCTTTTCTCATCCAGAAAGGCTATATCAACCGCACCCCGCGCGGGAGGGTGGCGACAAAGCTCGCCTACGAGTACCTGGGGCTCAAGCCCGAGGACACTGCCCAGGGGGATCTGTTTAAATAATCACACCTTAATTTTTCACCATGAATTTTTCACCGCGAAGCACACCCGGAGGTGGCTCTTTAGCCAGAAGATCACGAAAAATACTTAATCTTTTTTATTCTTAACCTTCTAGCCCCTTCGTGCCCTTCGTGGTTAGGCTTATCCTGTGTTGAGAAAATTTTTTACCACGAAGCACACCCGGAGGTGGCTCTTTAGCCAGAAGGCAGAGAAAGATGCTCAATGTTTTTTTCTTAATCTTCTTGATTCTTCGTGGCCTTTGCGGTTAAACTTTCTTTTTAGGATATAAGATACGATATAAGATAATGACGCGGGTGGAGATCATCGCCGTCGGGAAGGAGATATTACGGGGGCAGACCCTGGATACCAACTCCTCCTGGCTGGCCAAGCGGATCACGGCGCTCGGGGGCATAATCGGGCGCATTTGCATCCCGGATGACGACGTCCCGGCCATCGCCAAGGAGATCAAGGCCTCCTTCGGCAACAGCGCCCGGGTGATCATCACGACGGGCGGGCTCGGCCCCACCTTCGACGACAAGACCCTGGCCGGCATCGCCGAGGCGATTGGCCGTCCCCTTGCCCTGCATCCTCAGGCCCTGGAGATCGTAACGCGCCGGTATAAAGAGTTCCACGACCAGGGGTTTGTGGAGGACGCAGCAATCACCCCTGCGCGCGAGAAGATGGCCTATCTGCCGCAGGGGGCAGAGGCTTTAGACAACCCCGTGGGCACAGCGCCGGCTGTCTCTTTAACAGGTCCGGAATGGGTGATCTTCGCGCTCCCCGGCGTGCCCAGGGAGATGCAGGCGATCTTCGAGCAGACGGTCTTTCCGCGCCTCAAAAAGATGTTAGGGGCGGAGTTCTATCTGGAAGAAACAATGAACACCGGCATGGGTGATGA
>MGQS01000095.1:7765-19453 GCA_001797905.1 Deltaproteobacteria bacterium RBG_16_54_11
GATCAAGAAGCGGGTGCAAGAGGCAAAAGAGCTGCTGCTCGCGCTTATCAAAGCCCGCCCCACTCGTACTGCAGGATAGCGCAGGCAGCGATGGCAGCCGTCTCGGTCCGCAGTATCCTCCCCCCCAGGCCGGCGGCACAAAAGCCCTCTTGCAGAGCCTGCTGTATCTCCTCCTCTGCCCACCCCCCTTCCGGCCCGATTATCATGGCTACGCTGCGAGGCGGCGGCATATTTCTTATCAGAGAGGCGAGCCTCGTCCCTTCTTTTTCCCAGAGGATGATCTTAAAATCGAGTTCGCGAGCTATTTCCAGCGCCTGCGCAAAGGAGCAATAAGGGAGCACATCAGGCACCGAGGCCCTCCGGCATTGCTTGGCCGCCTTGAGGGCGATCTGCTGCCAGCGGTGGGTCTTCGGCTGGGTCGCTTCCCGCTCTTCAAGGGAGATAGAGTGTCTTGATTTAAAGGGGCAGATGCAGCTTACCCCCAGCTCTGTGGCCTTTTGGATGATGAGCTCCATCCGCTCCTTTTCCGGCAGGGCCTGAAACAGGAAGAGGTCAAAGGGGGGCTCAGTCGGCCCCGTCATCTCCTCAAAGATGAAGACGCGCGCCTGGTCCTCCTTGAGCTCAATGATCCTCCCCCTGAACGCCTTGCCCGCCGCATCCTGGACGGTAATGATCTCACCCGGAAAGGGCTCCCGTTTGCCCAGGGCGGAAAAGAGGTTCCCCTCCAGGACAATCTCCCCTTCCTCCTTGAGCCGGGCCGGGAAGCAGATCTGCCGGTGATTGCGGTTTCTTTGCGAATGGTTCGTTCTCATACCGGGTGCTATTATATCCTACTTTAATGTAGATGTAGCACGTCTTCAGGGGTCATAGGAGATAAAATAGCGCCCTTTCGGTCTCTCTGGTCAGAAGAGCCCGCCTGCCATACCTGCGCCCACCACGATCAGCATCACCCCGACGATGATTTGGATGGCGTGCAGGGTGATTTTTTTCATCAGCCAGGTGCCGGTAAAAGATCCCACGAAAGCGGCCAGGGTAGCGGCGAGGATGAGCCCCCTCATGCCCGGGGCGATGTGGGAAAGGCTGCCGGCATAGAAGCCGAGTCCATAGACCAGCAGACGGGCCGCATCCACGATGATTGCCGATACAATGCCGGTGCCGATGAATGATTCCTTGTCCAATCCGGCCTTGATCAAGAAGGCGGAGCGCAGCGCCCCCTGGAGGCCGGATAGCCCGCCGAAGAAGCCGGAAATCATGCCTCCCAGCGGCAGATACCTGCGGTTAAAGCTCAGCTTGTTGAAACGCGGCAGGAGATCCAGGATGGCAAACCCGACGATCAACGCCCCGATCACCAGCTCGATTGCCGCGATCTCGTGCCTGCGAGCGCCCAGCTGATACGACCACAGGGGCGGCAGCCCGGCAAATACGTTCAACAGCGCAGCCCCGGCCATGGCGGCAGCCGCGCCCGGCAGGGCAAACCTTACCACCACCGACCAATTCGCCTTGCGCCCCACCAGGGCAAGCTTGAACAGGTTGTTGCCCAGGTGCACCACGGCTGTGGCAGCTATCGCCGTCGGCACCGGAAAGAACATGGCAAAGGCCGGCATGAGCAGCGTGCCCAAGCCAAAGCCGGAAAAGAGGGTTAAGCCCGATACGAAGAGGGCCACCAGACACACCACTATATATTCTATCACTTCACCTCTCTAGCTGATTTTTCTATGCTGCGTGTGTCAATTATATGCTTGCCGTAAACTGAGACAGCTCGTACATGCCCATGGCCTTTTCCAATCTCTCCACCTCGCTCACGACGTGTTCGAAGCCGCCCTTGCCAAAAAGTTTTTCTTCTTGATCCTCAAATGCCTCGCCTAAGGAGGCATATTCTTTCGGTGAAACGATAGAACGGAAAGCCGGGAACAACGCGGTATCTTCCCGCGCCTTGTGAGGCCGGTACATGCGAATGAACAAGCTCATATAGCGCGCCAGCCGTCTTTTTTTCGCGGGATTTTTGATAGCCGAGGCAGTGGCAAGGCCCCTGATACGATCCGTGAGACGGCGTCCAGCCTGATGCTGCTGCAATAACACCTTTACAAGATCAACGAGTTTTCCCGCCTTCTTAAATCGAGGGAAGAGGTAGTTCTCCTCAAGCTTTTCATGGTAGTCTTCGACGAACCGCCGAATAAGACCTGCGGCATCGACAAGGACTTCCACGGGGAATTCCCTTCCGCTGTTCAGGCGTGCAATGACCTCCTCGTAGATGAGCAACAGCCGGGAAAGGATACCATGCTCGCGCATCAGGTCTTCAGCAGGGGAAATCTCTTTGCCGTCTTCGGCTTTCTTCTCGGGCTTCGCTTGCGCTGTTGCCGCGAGTAAACCGAAAGGTTGCATCATGGCAGCCGCGGCTATCAACATTCCGCTCTGTTTGATAAACCCTCTGCGTGCCTCGCTAACAGAATCGAAGTTGACCTTGTCTTTCATACTACACCCCCTTCTACTATTACCACTGCTCAGCCAGCCGCAGCGCAGTACAGTGGTTTTTCCAGGTCATCGCCAGATAAATCACACAATAGCAACATCATGATCATCTCCCATCCTGCGCTATCTGCCACCGGCAGAGGGGGTTTCCCTTGAAAAGGGTAATCTTCACAATAGGTGAGGACTTCGGGATGGTCCACCTTCAAGCTCTCCCATATGGCGCGTGCATGATTTGATTGCGTTGTTGCCCCGATGGCATCGATGATGGAGATCTTGCCGTCAGGAGTGAATCTCACCGGCTTGTCATCCAGGTGCAGCGTAAAAGGTTCTTCCATGGATATGCCCTCCTTTTGGGTTATATAACAAGTTTCATGCCAATCGGGCCGAAAACTTATTTTACCTTTGAATTCAATGCATTAGCTATTTGGGGAGAAAAAAGGCAGGCAAAGAAACCTTCACTTTCGTCCTGCTCAGCAGGACACGGTCCTGCCAAACAGGACAATTTTGATTGACATACGGGGGAATACTCCATTAAAGTTGGTACTGTACCCTTCCCCTTCCAGCACTCAATTCCAGAGAGCTTGAGCACAAGTAAGAATGAGGGGGGTCTCTTGCTCACGGAAACTGACGAGGATGACCCCCTGCGCAGGGGTAGAGAGGTCATGACGGACCATTGGTCTCTGAGAAGAGGTTCAACAAGCCCCGACGACTAAGAAGGGTGTCGGGGAGGAGGGATAAGCATGGCAGCCAAGGCAAACAAAAAGAAGAAGACCGCCTCTCAATCCTCCGCCGAAAGGAGGCGGAAAGAGCGCTCTCCAAGCACGCCTGATAGAGATGTAATAGTGCAAAAACAGATGGAGGAAAGGCTTGCTCCCCTTGCTTCTTTTCCTGAGCTCAACCCAAATCCCGTAGCTGAGGTAGATTTAACCGGGCAACTCCATTATCTCAATCCCGCAACCAAGCAATTGTTCCCGGACCTCCGGACCAGGGGGCTCCAGCATCCCTGGCTTAAGGATTTGGAGGCGACAGCTAAAATTTTTGAGCAAAAAGGAAAAACATCCCATACGCGGGAGTTGAAGATAGGTGAATTCTGGTACCATCAGACCATTAGTCCCGTTTTCGAAGGCAAGCGGCTACGGATCTATGGCTTGGACATCACCGAGCACAAACGGGCCGAGGAAGCGCTGCGCAGCAGCGAGGAGCGCTATCGCGGGCTCTACGAGGCCATCTCCGGCGGTGTAATTGTGCAGGATCGGGAGGGCACCATCCTGGGCGCCAATGCCGCTGCCTGCGAGATTCTCGGCTTGACACAGGAACAGATCGAGGGACGGATCTTGCTGGACCCCCGCTGGCACGCCATCCGCGAGGACGGCTCGCGCTTCGGGGGCGATGACTACCCCTCTATGCTGGCCCTGCGCACCGGCATTGCCGTTCAAGGCAGGGTGATAGGCGTGTTCCATCCGGCTGACGGCGCGTATCGGTGGATTCTGGCCAACACGGAGCCGATCCTCGATCCCCGGACGAGCCAGGTGCAGTCAGTCGTGACCACCTTCCTGGACATCACCGAACGCAAGAAAAGGGAGGAAGAACTCCGCAGGCTGAACCGGACACTCACGGCGCTGAGCAATAGCAGTAAGGCAATGACGCGCGCCAGCGATGAATCCGAGTACTTGCAGGAAGTATGCAAGATTGTCGTAGAAGACTGCGGCCACAAGATGGTGTGGATAGGATTTGCCGAGGAGGATGAGGGCAAGACCGTCAGACCCGTAGCCCATGCCGGTTTTGAAGCAGGGTATTTGGAAACATTGCATATTACCTGGGCCGACACCGAGCGCGGGCGCGGCCCCACGGGCACCGCCATCCGCACCGGGAAGGTGGGTATGTGCAGAAATATGCTCACCGATCCCACATTCGCGCCCTGGCGCGAGCAGGCGATAAAACGAGGGTACGCATCGTCAATCGTCCTTCCTCTCATGGCCGACAACAAGGCGTTCGGCGCCATAAATATCTATTCAAAAGAACCCGATCCATTCTCGGAAGATGAGGTGAAGTTGCTTTCCGAATTGGCCGACGACCTTGCCCATGGGATAATGGCGCTCAGGCTGCGCGCCGCACATGCGCAGGCCGAGGAGGCGCTGCGGGAGAGCGAGAAGCGGCTCACCAAGGCACAGGAGATTGCCCATCTCGGCAGCTGGGAGCTCGATCTCGTGAACAACCGCCTATCCTGGTCGGATGAGGTATACCGAATCTTCGGTCTTGAGCCGCAGGAGTTCGGCGCGACGTACGAAGCCTTTCTCGAAGCCGTGCCCCCCGAGGATCGCGCAGCGGTGGATGACGCATATTCAGGCTCGCTGCGAGAGGGAAGGGATGCCTACGAGATCGAGCACCGGGTGGCGCGGAAGGACACAGGCGAAATGCGCGTGGTCCACGAACGTTGTCAGCACATCCGCGACGCCACCGGCCGGATCATCCGCTCCATCGGGATGGTCCATGACATCACCGAACGGAAGCGAGCCGAAGAGGCGATCCTGCGGGCCAAGGAAGAATGGGAACGGACATTCGACGCCGTCCCGGACCTGGTAACGATCTTGGACAATGAATATCGGATTGTCCGCGCGAACAAGGCGATGGCGGACCGTTTGCATCTGACATCCGAACAGTGCATCGGGCTGAAGTGCTATGAGGCCGTCCACGGGGGGTCCCAGCCGCCGGCGCTCTGCCCGCACGCCCTCACCTGCCAGAGCGGCCAACAGCATATCGCCGAAATACACGAACCCCGCCTCGAGGGCGACTTCCTGGTAAGCACAACGCCTTTACACGATGCGCAGGGCCGGCTCATCGGCTCCGTGCACGTTGCCCGCGACATCACCGAGCGCAAACGGGCGGAGGAGGCATTACGAAAGGCCCATGATGAGTTAGAGAGACGGGTTGAGGAACGAACCGCGGAACTCAAGGGAGTCGTTGAGGCATTGCAGGACGAAATGGCCGAGCGCCGGGAGGCTGAGGATGAGCTGAGAAAAACCAAGGCAGTGTTAGAAAAGACCATGGCCAGCCTCGTCGATGCGGTTTTCGTGGTGGAGCCTGTGAGCCGCACCATCGTTACCTGCAACAAGGCCGTCGAAAGAATGTTCGGATATACCGAGGAAGAGGTAGTAGGCCGTCATACCGAATTCCTGTATGTCAATGGGAACATGTACGAGGAGCTCGGCAGGAGGCTTTTCCCCGTCCTCGATGCAGGGGGGGTATACCATACTGAATATCCAATGAGGCGAAAAGACGGCAGTATCTTCCCGGCAGAGATTACCGTCAGCGAGATGGTTGATGACTCGGGGAAGAGAAGCGGGGTAGTCAGCCTCGTGCACGACATCAGTGAGCGCGTCCACGCCAAAGAGGAACATATGCGGTTAGGGGCGGCCATTGAAGAGGCCGTAGAAGAGCGATTGCGGCTGATCACCGCTATTGAGCAGTCCAGCGAATCTATCGTGATAATGGACGATGCAGGGGTGATTCAGTACGTCAACCCGGCGTTCGGCACTATCAATGATTACCTGCCTCAAGAGGTCCTGGGAAAGAATTATTTTGATATCCTGAAAGGGGATGTCCGGGATAAAGGGTTTAAGAAGAAGGCAGAGGATACCTTCTGCAGTGACCAGTCATGGAGAGGTCACATTACACGGGACAAGAAGGACGGCAGCTCCTATGAACTGGATGTGACTATTTCCCCGGTAAGGGATCAATCGGGCAACATCATCAACTATTCAATCATCGAGCGTGACGTGACCCGTGAGACAATCCTCGAACAGCACCTTCTCCAGCAGCAGAAGATGGAGGCCCTGGGGACCCTGGCCGGCGGCATTGCCCATGATTTCAATAACATCCTGATGCCTATTATGATTAATACGGAGCTGTCCTTGTATGACACCCCGGAAGCAAGTCCGATCAATCAATATTTGAAGACCGTGCTGCAAGCTGCCCAACGGGGGCAGGATCTGGTGAAACAGATCATCGCCTTCAGCCGTCAGAAAGAACAAGAGCGGAGCCCAATAAGAATAACCCCTGTTATTAAAGAGACCCTGAAATTCCTCAGGGCAACGGTATCGAAGAATATCGAGATCCGCGAGAATATCGCGGATAAATCCGGGATGATCCTGGGTGATCCGACGCAGATCCATCAGGTGTTGATGAATCTTTGCAGTAACGCCGTCCATGCCATGCGGGAAAAGAGGGGTGCGTTGGAGGTGAGCCTGGCCGATGTGGAGGTTGATGCCCATATGTTGGGCAAACATCTGGATCTGAAACCGGGACCCTACCTCAAGCTCGTGGTAAGCGATACCGGGCATGGCATGGATCAAGCAATAATGCAGCGGATCTTCGACCCCTTTTTTACGACCAAGAAACCGGGTGAAGGAACAGGCATGGGGCTTGCGGTTGTGCATGGGATCGTCAAAAGGCATGAGGGCGCCATCATCACCTATAGCGAACCGGGTAAAGGATCTACCTTCAATATATTCTTCCCGCGTATCGAGGGCGATCCGGCAGCAGAGACGGCGGAGCCAGGGGCAATACCCATGGGCGAAGAGCGCATACTTTTTATTGACGACGAAGAGGTTCAAGCCCAAAGCGGACGGCACCTGTTGGAACGGCTGGGTTATACCGTGATTACCAAAACGGATAGCCTCGAGGCCCTGGAGGCATTCCGATCGAAACCGGACGCCTTCGATCTGGTGATCACCGATCAGAGCATGCCCGGCATGACAGGTATAGAGTTGGCGGCGAAGCTGATGCGCAGCCGGCCCGACATCCCCATCATCCTTTGCACCGGATTCAGCGAAGTAGTTGATGGGAAGGAGGCGAAGGCCATGGGCATTCGCGAGTTCATGATGAAACCTTTTTCCGCCCGGCAATTGGCCGAAACCATCCGGCGCGTCCTGGATGGAAGGGATTGAGGAGGCTCCTATGGCGCATATACTCATCATCGACGACGACCCGATTGTTTGTGAGACCATCTCTCATATCGTGAAGCACCTGGGGCACGAAGCAATCACCGCTCACTCCCTGCAGGAAGGGATCGAGAAGGTATCCTCCGAAGCAGTCGACGTCGTACTGCTCGACGTGCAGATGCCCGACGGCAACGGGCTGGAGGCGGTGCCCGGGATCCGGAAGGCGCCTTCCTCCCCGGAGATCATCATCCTCACCGGCTATGGCGATGCGGACGGGGCGGAGCTGGCCATCAAGAACGGCGCGTGGGACTACCTGGAGAAGCCGTCTTCCAGGCAACAGATAAGCCTCACCCTCACCCGCGCCCTCCAATACCGGCAGCAGAAGGGGGCGATCAAGCCGGCCGAGGCCATCAAGAGGGAGGGAATTGTAGGCAACAGCCCCCAGATGAGGGACTGCCTCGACCTGGTGGCTCAGGCAGCCAAGGGCGATGCCAATGTCCTCATCACCGGCGAGACCGGCACCGGCAAGGAGCTCTTTGCCCTGGCTATTCATAACAATAGCCGTCGCGCCAACAGCAGCTTTGTGGTGGTCGATTGCGCGGCCCTGCCCAAGAATCTGGTGGAGAGCGTGCTCTTCGGGCATGAGAAGGGGGCCTTTACCAGCGCGGACAGGGCGCAGGAGGGGCTGATCAGACAGGCCGACGGGGGGACGCTCTTTCTCGACGAGGTGGGCGAGCTCTCTCCCTCCGTGCAAAAGTCCTTTCTCCGGGTGCTCCAGGAACGCCGGTTCCGTCCCATCGGGGGCAAGGAGGAGATAAAAAGCGACTTTCGGCTCATAGCCGCCTCCAACCGGGACCTCGACGAGCTGGTGCGGCGCCAGCAGTTTCGGGAGGATCTCCTGTTTCGCCTGCGCACCTTCGCCATCGAGCTGCCCCCTCTGCGTGAGCGCCTCGAAGATATCAAGGAGCTGGTGCGGCACTATATAGCCCAGCTGGCCGAGGAGCACGGGCAACAGGCTAAGGATCTCTCCCCGGAATTCATGGATCTCCTCGCCCGGTATCCCTGGCCAGGCAATGTGCGGGAACTGGTCCATGCGCTGGAGCGGGCCTTTGCCGCGGCACCGGGTGAACCGACCCTGTATCCCAAACACCTCCCCACGAACATCCGCACCCAGTTGGCGCGCACCTCGATCCGGAAGAAGGCCGCGCCTGCCGTCGTCCCCGCCGAAAGGCGGGGAGGCGATCCCACCTCCCCTACCTTTGCCACCCTTCAAGAGGTGCGTGAGGCCGCCCTCGTCGATGTGGAACGGCAATACCTGAAGGATCTGATCGAGCGCACCGAGGGAGATATCCAACAGGCCTGCCTTACCTCAGGGCTTTCCCGGTCGCGTCTGTACTCGCTCCTGAAGAAGTACGGCATATCCACCGCCACCTGACCCCTGCCCTCAGGGCATTGCCCCCCTTAAAGTCCTGCTGTGCGAGACAGCGTCCCGCCCTATGGGACTCCATCCTGTCCCGCAGGACTATTTTAGCGCGTTGCCGGCCCTCGCCGCCATCACCTCCCCCTGCTCGCATAAGCTAACAGACTGAAGATAAAGGCATTTCTTGATTTATTCGCGACTGAGTGCCTCTTGGCATGGTTCTTGTTATTGGCTTAGAAGTAGAGGGAGGTGAGACGGTGGATGTGGTTTTTTATTCCCCGACGAACGGGAGCTCGGAAGAGAGATTGCAGAGGGTGATCGAATCGGTGACCCCCGCATGGGAGGGGACGGTCTGTCGGACCATCGAAGACCTCTCGGAGAGGCTGCTCCAGCCTAAAAACGACCTCGCCATCGCGCTCCTGCTAGCGGAAAAGAGAGAGGACATCGAGGGACTCTTGCCCGTGAGCAATCTCTTTCGCAACACGCGCATCATCCTCATTGCGCCTGATCGGAATAAGGAGACCATCGCCGCCGCCCACCGACTGCGGCCGCGCCTGTTGACCTATAGTGACAGCGATTTCGCCGATGTCTTTACCGTATTGGCCAAGATAATTGCCGACCATCATAACCCTAATGGAATGGGGGGGAGGTGAGAGCATGCAAGCAGCAGCCCGGATCGTTTCTCAAAAGAAGCCGTTTCGCCAGCCGTCATCGAGCATCACCACTACCTTGTTTGACTTGCTCGAGGCCATCCATGACGAGGTACCGCCGGGATTCCAGGGAGAGAGACTGGCGACCGAGGTGGTGGCGCATCTGCTCGATTCCGGACGCATCCATTTTATCGGCGAGCCGCATCGTCTGGAGGTGTCTTGATCACGCATCCGTTTTAAAGGATCGCAACAGGGCACGGGGGGAATCAATTATTTCATTTGCCAAGGAGGGGGAGGGAGATGCAGCAGCAAGCAATCCGATACGCAGATTACGAGATGGAGGTATTGCCGGCCTTTGAGGCCTTGACGGCTCACGACCATCTTAATGTCCTGGCAATGGTCCTTGCCGGGGGCAGGGGCGAACGGCTCTATCCCCTGACCGGACACCGGGCAAAACCGGCAGTGCCTTTCGGGGGATCGTGCAGGCTCATCGATTTTGTCCTCAGCAACCTGTTCAACTCCGCGATCCCCGAGATCCATATCCTCACCCAGTACCATGACCGGTCCTTACTGCGCCACCTGCAGCAGAAATGGATACGGCCCTATTTTTCCGACGGTCCCCTGATCGTGCCGACGCCGGCCCATCATGGCACGTACTATCTCGGCACCGCCGATGCGGCATATAAAAATCGCGTCCTCATCAATTGCGCCAAACCGGATTTAGTCCTCATCTTCGGGTCCGATCATATCTACCGCATGGATGTGAGCCAGATGATCAAGTATCACCTGGAGCAGGGGGCGGAGGTCACGGTATCTACCATTCCCATGCCGATAAGCCGCTGCGCCCAATTCGGGACGGTGGTGGTTGATGATGAGTGGAGGATCAGGCACTTTGAAGAAAAAATCCCCTTTCCGACGCCCATGCCCGATCGTCCCGATCAGGCCCTCGTCTCCATGGGGAACTACATATTCGATACCGACGTGCTCCTGGAAGAGCTCGAACAAGACGCCCGCGACGGCGACAGCAGCCACGATTTCGGCAGGGATATCCTCCCCAGGATATATGCGCGGAGAAGGATGTATGCCTATGACTTCCGAGCCAATCGGATCTCGGATGTGGAGGGACCGAACGATTACTGGCGTGATGTGGGGACCGTAGAGAGCTATTATCTGGCCAATATGGATCTGAATAATCCTCGCTGCCGCCTGACTCTCGAAAACCCAGCGTGGCCTTTGCGCTCCATCAACCGGCATGGCCGGCCGGCGCAGGTGACAGGCGATGCATCGGGGAAAGCCGGGTGCGTTGAGAATTCGGTCCTGGGGAATTCCAGCGTGGTGTCGGGCGGATACGTGAGGGACTCGGTGATAGGGCAGAATGTCTATATCGCGAGCGGGGCGGTGGTTGAAGAATCGGTGCTTATAGGGGACGTCTTCGTCGAGGAAAAGGCGAGGATTCGCCGGGCCATTATAGACCACGGCAATGTCATCAGGGCGGGGGAGAAGATCGGATATGACGTCGACAACGATGCCGCCCGGTATCATGTCGATAGGTGCGGGGTGGTGGTTGTCCCCCACAATGGATACAGGGGCCCATCGCTGCAGGCAGCGAAGAGCCGCAATCTTGTCAGGGAACGGAACTCCGATCACAAAAATACTGAAAGGAGAATGCAGCCGTGATCTTATGGCAAGGATCTTTTGATACAGCCGTTGAAAAGGCAAAGGCCGAGGGGAAGCTGATCGTGATGGATTTCTTCGATCCCGGTTGAATCGGGTGCCAACAGCTGGAGGCTGTTACCTGGATAGATGAAGGCGTAGCGGATATGATGAACTCGCGATTTATTCCCTTAAGGATCAATTTGGAGAAACAGAGGCCGATGTTCCAAGAGCATCTTGTAGCCTGGACGCCGACCATCGCCCTCCTGGATATGGAGGGAAGGGAGCATTACCGCTTTATTGGATTCCTTACTGCTCCGGAGATGAGCGCGCGGATTCTATTGGACGGGGCAAAAAGCGCACTATTTCTGAAACGGTACGATCTCGCCCAAGGGTATTTGGATGCAGTATTTGCGGACTATCAGGGGACTTTTGCCATGCCGGAGGCAATCTATTATTCCGGCGTATTACAGTATTTGACAAGCCATGAGCCGAAGTTCCTGCGCCAAGGGCTCGAACGCTTGCGCAAGGAATTTCCCGGCAGTGAATGGACGAT
>MGQS01000095.1:19515-28220 GCA_001797905.1 Deltaproteobacteria bacterium RBG_16_54_11
GAAGGAGATGTCATTTCTTCAGGAAATATAAGGAGGGAGCTATGAAGCAATCAAATAAAGCTGCGACGGAAGAGAAAAAATATGACAATCGATACCTCACCTGCCCTCGCTGCGGGACGATCGTCTCCTATGAGCGAAGGGGTAAGCATCAGTGTTTTCGGCAACATCTGATGGAGGTGGAAAGGGATATCGCGCGCATGGGCTGGGCAAACAAGATACGGTGAGACGGCGGCTCCCCTGAGATGCACTGCCGGCCACCCTGCACCGTCATGACTTCAGGGAGCAATGAAAAAACACTAAACAGAGAGGAGTTATCCGATGGCTCTATCGGGAAAGTACGGGAAACTGGATATACCCAAGATAGGAAAGGATGAACCGGTGTTCATCCTCCGCGCCCAGGACAAGCTGGCGGAGCAAACCATAGAGATATACAAGGTGCTTGTCTCCCCCCATAATCAAGCCATGGCGAAAGACCTCCAAAAGGAGATCGAGGCCTTCCGCCAGTGGAGAGGCGCGAAGAAGACGCCCGATTAGCTCATAAGCTCTTTCCATAGAAAAACGGGGGGAGAGAAAGGGGCAATGAACAATGAAGGACGCACTGAAGGCCCTGGCAGGCAAGACGGTGAGGATTTACACCGTGAGCGGAGTCGAATCCTACTTAGGGATCATTGAGGACGTTAAAGAGGACTATGTCGTTCTCAAAAGTTTTTTCAAAGATGACAGGACCTATCTCGCTATTCAGTATATCGAAAGTTTTAAAGAGGAGAGGCAAAGAGGAGCGTAGCAAAGATCCGCTTAAGAGGAAGCGAAAAGAGTGAGAGTAATTGTCGCTGAAGACCTCTGTATAGGGGACGAGACCTGCTCGGCGATCCGCCCTGAGAGCGGCGAGAGGGAAGAAGAAAGGGCTTGGGTGAAAATCGCCGGACAGGGAGAACCATCCGCAGACCTGGAACGGGTTGAGGCGTGTCCTGTTGAGGCCATTATCCGGAGTTGGAGGCAGTTGAGGCGTACCCTGCAGAGGCCATCGCCGATCCAGAATAGCCTTTTGGCCATTCGTTGATACGCATATTAAAAAAAAGGAGGTAATAGCATGAAAAAATTAGGGGACTTTTTGCAGACGGCTGATTGGAAAAAGGAAAAGCACGTGCCGACTATCGAGAGTCCTGATTCGGTGAAGAGCGGAGAGATGTTTGAGATCAAGGTCTCCATCGGCAAGGAGGTCTCCCATCCCAACACCACCGAGCATCATATCCGGTGGATTCAGGTCTTCTTTCATCCCGAGGGCGAGCAGTATGCCTATCAGCTCGCCCAGTGCGAGTTCACCGCCCACGGCGAGTCGGTAAAAGGGGCCAATGAGGGGCCCGCATACACCCACCACAGTGCGGTTGTGTCGGCCATGATCAAGAAGCCGGGGACGATCCATGCCTTCAGCCTCTGCAACATCCACGGCCTGTGGGAGAACAGCGCGGAGATTAATCTCAGCTAAATTCCGAGGCGGTTTGCGGCGAGAACGGGACCGTTATCGCTCAGCGCCTCATGTTTTGTATAAGGCCATCGAACTCACCGGCGGCTGAGGCCACACGGTATCGCCGCGCCCGTCATGGTGTCCGGTAGAGAGAGCATAGCCGGGATATGCGGGACACAAGAGGCAAGGGGGAGGAATGGGCAGAAACGAGGGAAATTGTGTGAACGTGGTGATAGGAGGAGAGGCAGGCCAGGGCCTGGTAACCGTAGGGCAGCTCCTGGCAAAGTCCCTGGCGCGCAGCGGTTATTCCATCCTCGTGACCCAGGCCTACCAATCCAGGATCCGGGGCGGGCATAACACCTTTGCCGTCAGGGTCGGGATCGATGAGGTTATGGCACCGCAGGAGGCCATTGATTTGTTGGTTGCCTTCAGTGCGGAGACGGTACCTCTGCATCGAGAGGAGCTCTCCGCACGGGGACTTATCCTCGCCGATGCCCGGTTTAACATATCCGACGATGCTTGTCTGCACGTGCCTTTCGAGAAGCTGACAGCGGAGCGGTACATCAACACCGCCGCCTTGGGAGTCATCGCCCAGATCCTCGGCATCGATCAAGAGGTGGCTGGTCAAGCCGTGCAGGATCTCCTCGGCAAGGTGCATCTCGATATTGTACAAGAGAATAAGAAGGCCCTGGAGGCGGGCTTCGGCTGGGGAAAGGAGCAGGCCGCATCTGCGCTCCATCTCCCTTCCGTCAATAAACCTCCACAGCGCTTACTGATGAACGGCAACGAGGCTATCGCCCTGGGGGCGGTCTCGGCAGGATTGAAGTTTTATTCTTTTTACCCCATGACGCCGTCCACCTCCATCGGGATCAGTCTGGCAGGGTGGGCGCGAGAGCTCGGATTGATCGTGGAACAGGCAGAGGATGAGATCGCTGTTCTCAACATGGCCCTCGGCGCCTCCTTTGCCGGGGCCCCCAGTATGGTGGCTACCGCCGGAGGAGGCTTTGCCCTGATGGTGGAGGCGGTAAGCCTGGCGGCCATGACCGAAACCCCGGTGGTAATCGTCGTGGCCCAACGACCGGCGCCTGCCACGGGCCTGCCGACCCGCACCGAGCAGGGCGACCTGGAGTTTGTCCTCCACGCCGGCCACGGCGAGTTTCCGCGCGCCGTCTTCGCCCCGGGCTCGGTGGAACAGTGCTTCGAGCTCGCCAAGCAGTCCTTTTACACAGCCGAACGTTACCAGAGCCCGGTCTTTATCCTGACGGATCAGTTTCTTGCCGATTCCTATCGAACCATAGCCCCCTTTGCGCTCGACGGAACCCCTCCGGTTCAGCCGTGGTCGACACAAGGACTTAAGATTGAAGCCCCCTATCGCCGGTTTGCCCTCACCGATACCGGTGTTTCCCCCCGCCTCCTGCCGGGTTTGACGGAGCACCTGGTAGTGGCAGACAGCGATGAGCATACCGAAGACGGACACATCACGGAAGACCTCTCGATGCGCACACGCATGGTCCTTAAGCGCCTCACCAAGGGAGAGGGCATGCGTTCCGAAGCGGTGCCGCCCGAACACCTCGGCGACGGGAAACCGGAGGTGTTACTGCTCTGCTGGGGATCGAGCAGAGGGGCGGTGTTGGAGACAGCTGCAAGCCTGAGATCGCAGGGAGTACGTGCCGCTACCCTGCACTTCTCCCAGGTCTGGCCCCTGGTGCCGGAGCAGTTTATGGGGCATCTGCAGGAAGCACAACGGGTGATCTGTGTGGAGGGGAACGCCACCGGCCAGATGGCGCGACTGATCCGGCAAGAAACCGGGTTTCATATCGAGGAGCGGGTCCTCCGGTATGACGGGCTTCCCTTTACGCCGGAGTACATCCTGCGTCAGCTGGAACACTAGGCAGCTAAGGAGCCGCATATATGGCAAGCGTGAAGGATTATGGACAGTATGAGACGGCCTGGTGCCCGGGGTGCGGTAACTTCGGCATCTTACTGGCGGTAAAGAGGGCCCTGGCTGCCAGGGGGATCGAGCCCCGTCAGATCCTCTTCGTCTCCGGTATCGGCCAGGCGGCAAAGGCGCCCCACTATCTCAATGCCAACCTCTTTAACGGCCTGCATGGCCGCTCATTGCCGGTGGCCACGGGCGCCAAGCTCGCCAATCCTGGGCTCACCGTCATTGTGGAGAGCGGTGATGGGTGTACCTATGGCGAGGGCGGGAACCATTTTCTGGCGGCCATCCGCCGCAATATCGACATCACCATGCTCGTGCACGACAATCAGGTGTACGGGCTTACCAAGGGGCAGGCGAGTCCCACCTCCGGAGAAGGCTTTGTCACCAAGACCCAGCCGGAGGGTTCTACCTCGGCCCCCTTTAACCCCATCGGCGTGGCCGTGGCCATGAGGGCCGGGTTTGTCGCCAGGGGGTTTGCCGGCATGACGGACCTCCTCTCCGACCTGATCCAGCAGGCCGTCATCCATCCCGGTTTTGCCCTCATCGATGTGCTGCATCCCTGCGTCTCTTTTAACAGGGTCAACACCTGGGAATGGTACCAGGAGCGCTGTGAGCCGCTGCCAAAGACATATGACCCCACGGACTGGAACGCTGCCATGGCGATAGCCCAGCAGTGGGAGGAGCGGATCCCCGTCGGGGTCATCTACCGTAATGCGAGGCCACCCTTTACTGAACGCATGGGGCGAGGGCCGTTGGTGGGGCAAGGGGTGGACAGAGATAAGATCAAGAGGATTATGGGGGGATTTCTATGAGCAATCGCTCTGCCGACAAAGAGAGGAGGATCAGACGATGGCTACCATAGCAATCATCATCACGGATATGTTTGAGGATTCGGAGTATAGCAAGCCGGCCGAGGCCTTCAAAGAGGCAGGGCATCACTTAGTGCACATCGGATTAAAAAAGGGGCAGACGGTCAAGGGCGCAAAGCAAGGAACCCCGGTCCTGGTGGATCAAGCGGTGAAGGATGTATCGGTGGATGCATTTGATGCGCTCTTGATCCCGGGCGGGTATTCACCGGATAAATTGAGGGCGGACGATGATGCCGTGCGATTCGCCAAGGAATTCGTCGAAAGCGGCAAGCCCGTCTTCGCCATCTGCCACGCCCCCCAGTTGCTTATTACCGCCCAAGTCTTGAAGGGGCGCAAGATTACAGGATGGAGATCGATCATCCAAGACATCAAAAACGCGGGGGCCGAATTTATCGACCAAGAGGTAGTGAAGGACGGCAATCTGATCTCCAGCCGCAGCCCTCATGATCTGCCGGCCTTTATACGGGCGTCGCTGGAGAAACTCGGGTGATTTCCACGCAGCATTTTTCCCCTCGGGACGAAGAAACATGGTAGTATATTCTCCATCACCGCGAAAGGGGACACAGCGATGGCAGCCATAGAAATCAAGCCCGATGTCTACTGGATTGGGGTCAACGATAGGACCAGCGATCTCTTCGAGGGGCTCTGGCCCATTACCCAGGAGGGGATTTCCTATAATGCCTATTTCATCAATGATCAGCACAAGGCCATCATCGATTTGACCAAATCCTTTAAGGCCGATGAGTTCTTTGGCCAGATCGATGAGGTAGCGGATATCTCCCAGCTCGATTACATCATCATCAACCACATGGAGCCCGACCATACCGGCGTCGTGAATCTCATCAGGAAGATAGCCCCCCGGGCAACCATCCTGGGGACCGAGAAGACGGTCCAGATGCTCAAGGACTTCTTCGGCATTACGGAAAAGGTGCAGGCAATCAAGGATGGTCAGACGCTTTCCCTCGGCAAGAGGACCCTGCGGTTCTTTTATACCCCTTTTGTCCACTGGCCGGAAACGATGATGACCTACGAGACCTCCCACGGGATCCTCTTTTCCTGCGACGGGTTCGGCGGATACGGGGCCCTGCGGGGCGCCATCTTCGATGATGAGTGCAAGGACTTTGATTTTTATCAGCGGGAGGCGCTCCGGTACTATGCCAACATAGTAGCGCGATTCAGCAGGAATGTCCTCAGCGCCATCGACAAGCTCAAGGCGATATCGATCTCTATCGTAGCCCCCTCGCACGGGCTCATCTGGAGGGAACAACCCGGACGCATCATAGAGCTGTACGAGCAGTGGGCCCGGTACGCCACCGGCCAGGCAGAGGCAGGGATAACCCTTATCTATGGATCCATGTACGGAAACACCGAGACCATGATGAATGCGGTGGCCCAGGGGATATCGCGTACCGGCATCCCCTTAGAGATCTTCGATGCGGCGAGGAGCCATGCCAGCTATATCCTCCCTTCCCTGTGGAGGAAGCAGGGGGTGGTAGTCGGCGCCCCCACCTATGAAGTGACCCTCTTTCCCCCGGTGGCCCATGTCCTCGATATCGCCGTGCACAAGGGCGTGCGGAATAAAAAGGCCGCCTTTTTCGGCAGTTACGGGTGGAGCGGCGGAGCCCAGGGAGAGTTCAAAAAGATTGTCGAACCAGCCACGTGGGAAGTGGCTGATTCCTTTGAGTTTATCGGCGCCCCGACCAAGGAGGACCTCAAAAAGGGAGAAGAGTTCGGGGCCGCCTTTGCGGAACGCATCAAGAGTGGTTGAGAGTCCCTTCGGAGAGGCTGGTACGGAAATGCCGTCGACGGGACGTTATTATCCCCAGACAGACAAGGAGGTACCGTGAGGTGACCGAGTGGGCACAAGAGGTAAGTGAACAGCACCTCGGCGAGCATCTTAAACGAAATCCCCAAGAAATCTGGAAACTCTTCCCCGGTGCCAAGGAGTTGATAGAGGACGTAGACCAAAAGATAGAAGAGGGGGAAATACTGGCAAGTGAGGCCGAAGAGTTGGTGCGAAACAATACCGAACAGGCGCACAGCGAGTGGGTCCTGCAGGCCAGCCATGATCTGGTGGACTTTATCGTTGAATTTGAAACGGGCCGGAGCCTCGACGAGCTGTCGGAGAAGATTCGGTTGGGGGATACAAAGGCCGCCCTGGTGCTTGCCGGCGCTGTCGACCCTGAGCCGGGAACACCTGCCTCTGAGGCATTGATTGAGCTCAGCCGATTGTACAAAGACGATGCCGTTTTTTTGTCGGCAATCAATCAGGCGCTAAAACAAGCCCAGGCAAAGGAGAAACCGGAGGCAACAAGACAGAGTCGGGAAGGAGAAACCCTCTCGACAGAACGCCTTATCGATATCTTTTTTTGGATCAAATTCAACGAAGAGTGGCTGCGTGAGGATCTCCGCGACCATGAGGCCGCTTATGCAGCCCTGGTTGATCATTTCGGCAAAGGTACCGAGCTCCCCGGTCCAGGGTCTTTTCGACGTATGCTTCAGATCCTCGGGGTGGAGAAAGCATGAATTGCCTGGAAAATAAGCTTTCAAATCCCCCCTACCCCCCTTTAGACAAAGGGGGGAAAAGGGGATCCAGGGAGATTTTCCCCGTCACGGTGGGATTCCCGCCGAAGCCGACATGAGGCATTACTTAGACCATAAATTCCTTTCCTCTCACCCGGTGGGCACACATAAGGGACCAGGAGAAGATTTGGGACACTATCATCTCGCAGAAAGGATCTATGGCTCTTTTTCGTGATCGTTTTCATGCCGGCCAAGTGCTCGCCGAGAAGGTACGTAAGTATGCCGGCAGCCCCGCTCTACTGGTGTTGGGCCTGCCGCGCGGCGGCGTGCCCGTCGCTTCCGAAGTCGCCAAGGCGCTCCGGGCTCCGCTGGATGTCTTCATCGTTCGCAAACTGGGCGTTCCCGGCCATACCGAGC
This sequence comes from Deltaproteobacteria bacterium RBG_16_54_11, assembly GCA_001797905.1. Taxonomy (GTDB): domain Bacteria; phylum Desulfobacterota; class B13-G15; order B13-G15; family RBG-16-54-18; genus RBG-16-54-11. The sequence goes on from MGQS01000095.1 coordinate 26,732, forward strand.
TGGCGATGGGGGCCATTGCCTCAGGCGGCGTGCGCGTGCTGAATGAAGAAGTGGTACAATCGCTGAACATCCCCGATAGCGTGATCGATCAGGTAGCTGCTCAGGAGCAACGGGAATTGGAGAGGCGTGAAATCGTTTATCGAGGCAAGCGTCCCGCGCATGCGATAGAGGGCCGCACCCTCATCTTGATAGATGATGGTCTTGCAACCGGCGCGAGCATGCGCGCTGCCGTGGTTGCGCTGCGGAAGCGAGAACCTCGTCATATCATCGTCGCCGTTCCGACGGCGGCACCCGATACGTGCGCGACTTTTGAGAATCAGGTGGACGAGATCATCTGCGCCGCAACCCCCGAGCCGTTCGTTGCCGTCGGGAGGTGGTATGAAGACTTCTCGCAGACCACCGATGAAGAGGTCCGTGAGATCTTGGAGCAGGCTGAAACATGGGTGGTGCAGGAATAGGGATCACCAATGATCTCACTCCGGGAAGGATAGCATGAGCAGGGCCGCAGGGTCGGGCACGGAAGAGCACCTCATTCAGATAAGGGCCGATTCAGTCACCTTAGAAGGCAGCATGGCCATTCCCGAGGCTGCCGAAGGCATCTGCCTCTTCGCTCATGGCAGCGGAAGCAGCCGTCACAGCCCCCGCAATCGGTATGTGGCGCAAGTGCTCCAAGAGGGGGGGCTTGCCACGCTCCTCATCGACCTGCTCACGGCCGCGGAAGAGGAGGCTGACAAACGGACGGGGCATCTCCGCTTTGATATCGATCTCCTTGCCCGTCGCCTCATCGGCGCTACGGACTGGCTCTTGCAGCACGCCGAAACCGAAAGGCTCGACATCGGATATTTCGGCGCCAGCACGGGAGCCGCCGCCGCCCTCATCGCCGCCGTGGAGCGGCCGGAGGCAGTCGGTGCCGTTGTCTCGCGCGGCGGCAGGGCCGATCTTGCCGGAGCTATTCTGAGTCGCGTGACAGCTCCCGTCCTCCTCATTGTCGGTGGAGATGATCTTCAGGTCATCGAGCTGAACCGGCAGGCGCTCGACCAGTTGCCCGGAGAAAAGAGATTGGAGATCATCCCGGGTGCAAGTCACCTCTTTGAGGAGCCGGGGGCCTTGGAAGCTGTGGCGCGATTAGCGCGACACTGGTTTCAACAATACCTTACCTCCGGAGCGGGATAAGGGCGTGCGGTACAAAAGCGACAAACTCTCTGATCTATCTCACTGAGCTTCCAAGGGATTGAGGAGAAGATGGTGAAGGGTTATACGCCGGTTTATACGGCAAACCGGCGCCAGCACGGCGAGGGAGGAAACCGCGTATGAATCGGCTGGCGATTATTGCGGGGCGGGCGAATCGGCCACTCGCAGAGGCAACGGCATTCGCGCTGGGGATCGATCTCATACGCTGTACGGTGGACAACTTCCCGGACGACGAGCTGCGAATCGAGATTCATGAAAGCGTACGCGGCCGAGACGTCTATGTACTTCAACCCACCAA
>MGQS01000095.1:28230-30581 GCA_001797905.1 Deltaproteobacteria bacterium RBG_16_54_11
CGGTGGCTGAACACGTATTGGAATTGCTCCTGCTGGCGGATGCATGTCAGCGGGCAGGTGCCGCGCGGGTAATCGCCGTGATCCCGTACTTCGGCTATGCGCGACAGGACCGAAGGACACATGGACGGCAACCGGTGTCGGCCCGGTTGCTCGCCGATCTCCTCTGTACAAGGTTCAAGAGGATCGTCACCGTCGATATTCACAACCCGTCAGCGGAGGGGTTCTTTACCGTTCCGTTAGAACATCTGTCAGCCATTACTTTGTTGGTGGAGATAATTCGTCCTTTAGCCTCAGAGCAAGCAATTATCGTGGCCCCCGATCTCGGGGCTGTAAAACTCGCACAGCGATATGCCGACTTGCTGGATCTCCCCGTTGCCTATGTCCATAAGGTTCGCACGAGTGATAGAAAAGTCAGTGTGCGTCGCGTCATCGGAGAGGTAAAGGACCGGTATCCCATAGTAGTGGACGATATGATCAGTACCGCCGATACGATGATCTCCACCTTTGATGCGCTCCTGGACCGGGGCTGCGCGCCGGAGATCATAGTGGCCGCAAGCCACGGCCTCTTCGTCGGTGACGCTGTTCATCGGTTTGCGTCTCTTCCGGTGCGAAGAATGGTTGTCACGGACAGCGTGTACCGATCGTCTGCCATACCATTGCCTCTCGAGGTGGTGAGCCTCAGCCAGGTGTTGGCCGAAGCGATCCAGCGTCTTCATAGCGATAGTTCCCTGCGCGGTTTTCTCTCGGTCCTCTAGTCGGTGGGAGGTATCCATAGGGCACGCAGGGCCAACATCAAGGAGGGCGTTGGGAAGAGGATGATATATGATCAAGGCCAAGCGGATATACGATGAGCCGGAGAAAAAGGACGGTTTCAGGATATTGGTCGATAGGCTCTGGCCCCGCGGCCTCAGCAAGGACCGGGCACAGTTAGATTTATGGCTCAGGGAGGCGGCGCCGAGCGATGCCTTGCGAAAATGGTTTGGACATGACCCGGCGCGATGGGATGAGTTCAAGCGCAGATACTTTAAGGAGTTAGAGGATAAAACGGAGGCTGTCGAATCGATCGTTACCAAGGCATCACAAGGGTCCGTGACGCTGTTGTACGGGGCAAAGGACGTGTACTATAATAATGCCGTGGCCTTGAGAGGATTTGTTGAGCAGAGGGCAGAGAATCAATACATGGAGGAAAGGGGAGAAAGCCATGATGCCCATCGGACCTTTAATGATCGAGCACAGACTCATCGAGCGCATGGTCGGCGTGTTGAGCGAAGAGATGCACGGCATACAAAAAAAGGATGAGGTGCATCTCGAGCTTATTGAGAGTGGCGTAGATTTCTTTCGGACCTATGCCGACCAATGCCATCACGGCAAGGAGGAGGACATCCTCTTCAGGGACCTTGCGAAGAAAAGGCTTTCCCTTGAGCACAAAAAGATCATGGATGAGCTGATAGAGGAGCATCGTTTCGGCAGGGAGACCGTGGGGAAGTTGCTCAGCGCCAAGGAGCGCTATGTGAAGGGTGACACGGCTGCGCTGAACGGGATCATAGGTTTCTTGAAAGAGCTGGTGGAGTTTTATCCCGCCCATATCGAGAAAGAGGATAAACATTTTTTCCTGCCCTGCATGGAGTATTTCAGCAAAGAAGAACGGGAGGTCATGCTCCGGCAATTCGATGAGTTCGACAAAAAACTGATTCACAAAAAGTATAGACAGCTGGTAGAAGGTTTCGAGCGCAGGCGATGAAGATGACGGAGCGGTTTTTTCTCAGAGGAGGTGATGGCAGCATGGCAAAAGAGCGACTCGTGGTTATCGGCGGCGACGCAGCGGGCATGACCGCGGCTTCGCAGGCCCGCCGCCAGAAAAGGGATCTGGAGATCATTGTTTTCGAGCGCGGCCCGCATACCTCGTACGCTGCCTGAGGGATCCCTTATTACGTCGGCCAGGTGGTCGACGATGTTGCATCGCTGGTTGCCATGACTCCCGAGACCTTCCGGAAGGAACGGAATATTGATGCCCGTATCCTCCATGAGGTGACGGAGATCGATCTCAAAGGGCGACGTGTCCGCGTCCGCCGGCTGGACGAAACGAAGGAATGGTGGGAGTCGTTTGATCAGCTCATGATCGCCACCGGCGCCCTCCCCATTAGGCCGGAGGTCCCGGGCGCCGATGCCCAGGGTATCTACGGCGTCAATACCCTGCAGAGCGGCATCGAGGTGAGACAGGTAGTGGATCGGCAGGGGCCGAAACGCGCTGTCATCATCGGAGGGGGCTATATCGGCCTGGAGATGGCGGAGGCGCTGGTCAGGCGCGGCTTGGAGGTCGCCCTGGTCGAGCGGACACCCCAAGTGATGAA
>MGQS01000095.1:30738-30983 GCA_001797905.1 Deltaproteobacteria bacterium RBG_16_54_11
TGGGGATGGGGGTCCGTCCCAATGCGGCCTTAGCGAAAGAGAGCGGCATTGAGCTCGGCGAGAAGGGCGCCATCGCGGTGAATGAGAGGATGCAAACCACAGTCGAGGGTGTCTGGGCCGCGGGCGACTGTGTCCAGTCCTTTCACCTGGTAAGCCGCCGGCCGTTTTACGTAGCCCTCGCAACTGTTGCCAATAAACAGGGACATGTGGCAGGCGTCAACATCGGCGGCGGGTCTGCCGCCTTT
>MGQS01000095.1:31083-33642 GCA_001797905.1 Deltaproteobacteria bacterium RBG_16_54_11
GCGGCAAGATCGAGGGCAGGACGCGGGTGGGTTACTATCCAGGGGGAGGCAGGATCACGGTGAAGGCCCTTGCGGAGAAGAAAAGCGGCCGGCTGCTCGGCGGACAGATCGTGGGCCTGGAAGGGGCGGCCAAAAGGATCGATATCTTTGCCACTGCCCTGCACGCAGGGCTCACGGTGCAGGAGATGGGCAACCTGGATCTCAGCTATGCCCCTCCCTATTCCCCGGTATCGGACCCGGTGCTCGTCGCCGTTCGCCATGTCGCGAAATCGATTTAGAAGGCGGTTTTCTCGGAAGGTCTCGGCAAGGGCTGTAACCATGGGAAAAATGGGGCATGAGCTTGGAATTGTGAGTAAAGTGGTTATAGTTAAAGCTGAAGTAAAAAATGGTGAAAGGGGGTAAAGAGATTTGTCGGAAGCTGTGCAACCGAAAAAAACGTTGGATTGTATAGGGTTGTACTGCCCTGAACCGTTGTTTCAAACCCGGGAGCAGATCGATAGCATTGCCGTAGGGGATATATTGGAGGTGCTTTCGGATGACCCCGCGGCGGAGGAAGATTTAAAACGATTTGCCAAAAGGACCGGCAATGAATTGCTGGCTTTCGAAAACCGGGAAGGCAAGCTGCGTTTTTTAATAAAAAAGATGAAATAGGAGGTGTACCATGGCCAAGAAAAAGACCATTCTGTATGTTCAAACGAGCGACAACGCGGAGAGGCAATATTCTCCCTTAGTGCTGGCTCAAACGGCTAAGGCAATGGATATCGATGCCCAGGTGTACTATTTGGGGCAGGGATTGAGGATATTGTTACCCGGGGCAGCGGAAAAGATCAAGCTGGGGACCTTCCCCAGCGTCCTGGAGATGATCAACAAGACACTGGGCATGGGAATCCCGATCTATGTCTGTGAGGCCTCCAAGCAGATGCTCGGTTGGGAAAAGGTTTCTTTGATCCCCGGTCCCAAGATCGTGGGGGCGGGAACCTTGAACGACCTTGTCCTTGAGGCCGATGGGACGCAGTGGTTTTAGGTGATGTCATCGTTTGATCCGAACAGTGCGTGATATGACCAGAATGATGGTTTATCACGCACTGTTCGAAAAACAGGTAGAGACTCGGGTATAGACATGAGCAGCTATCTCGATTACCAATCGTCAAAGCCCGTCGATCCTCGCGTTATAGAAGCAATGCTGCCTTATTTTCATGAGCACTTCGGCAATCCCTCATCATTGCACGGGGAAGGGGATGAGGCGACAAAGGTTTTGGAGGATTGCCGGCAAACGATTGCCGGCTTTATTAACGCAGAGCCGGATGAGATTATATTCACCTCCGGCGCGACAGAATCGAATACCGTAGCTCTTATCGGCTATGCATCGCGCAATAGAGACAAGGGTGACCACATCATCATCTCCGAGGTTGAGCATATCTCCATACACAACATCGCCAAGTATCTGGAGAAAGACGGCTTCAAGGTTTCCAGGCTGCCTGTCGATCAATACGGGAAGATCAATGTGCAAAAACTTGCATCCAGGATAACACCGCAGACCATCCTCATCTCCATCGGCTACGCCAGCAATGAGATAGGGACGATACAGCCCATAGCGGAAGTCGGCGCATTGGCCAGGGAGAAGGGGATTGCCTTTCATTCAGATGCCGTCGCAGCCGAAGGCCTTATCCCCTTGGATGTGAAGAAGGATCAGATCGACCTTCTGACCATCTCCTCCAATGATATCTATGGTCCAAAGGGCATAGGGGTTTTATATGTGAGAAAAGGGATGAGAGTAAATCCCGTGATCATCGGCGGCGGGCAGGAGCGCGGCTTGCGATCCGGAACAGAGAACATCGCGGGCATAGTCGGCATGAGCAAGGCCGTCGAGATCATGCGCAAAGAGATGACGGAAGAGGTAAAACGCTTAACCGGATATCGTGATACATTGATTAAAAATCTATTAGCGCGCATCCCAAAGAGCCATCTCAACGGGCATCCGATCGACAGGCTGGCCAATAACGCACATGTTAGATTTGAGGCTATCGAGGGGGAATCATTGATCCTGGCCCTGAGAGATGAGGGCGTCTCCGCGGCGACGGGTTCTGCCTGTTCGTCTAAGACCCTGGAACCCTCGCATACGCTGATCTCGACAGGGCTTTTACATGAGGAGGCGCATGGTTCTCTGGAGTTTACCCTCGGCAGATTCAATACGGAAGCGGACGTGGACAGGGTTATAGAGGTGTTGCCCCCCATCGTTGAGAGGTTAAGAAAATTGTCGCCCTTATATAAAGCAGAGGAGATGGCTACATGAAATCCACGCAATATTCGGAGAAGGTGCTGGATCATTTCAGGAATCCGCGCAATGTCGGGACCCTCGAGGGAGAAAATGTAGCGTGGGGAGAAGTTGGGAATCCCGTATGCGGGGACTTGATGAAGATGTATATAAAGGTTGCAGATGACAAAATAGCCGATATAAAGTTTCAGACCTTTGGATGCGGCTCCGCGATCGCCACCAGCAGCATGATTACCGAGATGGTCAAGGGGAAGACCCTGGATGAGGCCCTAAAAGTCAACCGG
>MGQS01000096.1:0-287 GCA_001797905.1 Deltaproteobacteria bacterium RBG_16_54_11
GCAAAGCCCGAGGTCAGGGAGGTCTTGTTGAAGCTGCCTCCGGAGGAGCGGGAGGCATATATCCGACACATGGTTGATGTCCATCGGCTCTTTGCCGGCGATTCGGCAAAGTACGACGAGGCTACCCAGAGAGAGTTATCCGCCCTCTCGTATGACCGATCATCTTATACCGCCGGATTCGCCCGTCAGTTTGCGGCCATCGTCGCATCCGGAAGCCGGAGAAAGGCACTGGCATCCGTTCATGTGCCCACGCTGGTCATACACGGCGCCGATGATACCCTCTTCCC
>MGQS01000096.1:357-11541 GCA_001797905.1 Deltaproteobacteria bacterium RBG_16_54_11
ACCGCCTATCCCGGCCTCTGGGACGAGATCGTGGCGGCGATAGCGGCGCATACAAAGGCAGCCGGGGCTTAACTCAAGCTATCCCCGCCTCGTTCGGAAGGCGTGCGACCTTGTTATGCAGAAGGCTCAGGATTGTTCTTTTTCCCTGATAATCTCCAAAAAGATCTGGATCTGTTTTTCCACCTGCTTCGGCGCATAGCTGCGTGCATCGGTGTGGTCCGCCTCGATGATCAGCCCGGGCCTGCCGGTGGCCTTCGAGACCTCCCGTTTGATATCGTATTGGCCGATGGAGTATGATTTACAGCTCCGGTTGGAATGCATGATAAAGCCGTGGGCCCCGTACCCTTCCACCAATTCGATCATCTTCTTTATCTTATACTCTAACCCCAAATTGAGGTGGATCGTGGCGTGTGATCGGGCAAAGCCCGCCAACGATGGGGCTCCCTCCATCTGTTCGTGCGCCCAGGCCGACGTGTAGGTATCGCCCACCAGGACGGCGCCGCGGGAGGAAAGCATCTTGGAAAGATTCCTGATATCGTACCAGATAGGGATGTTATCCCAGATAAGACGGATCTCCTCACGGGCAAAAGCCCCTTTCCCTTGCTCTACCCTCTTCTCGATCTCTTTCTTCAGTTTCCGGTAATACCGCACTGCCCAGCGCGTCCCCCGCAAAGTCACAATGGGGGCCATATGGATAAAGGCATCAAACGCGGGAAAAGGGGCAGGATGGTTTTTTGACAGTTCGATGATCTCCTTCCACAGCCTGATGGCCGTCAGGGACCGGGCGCCTACCCGGTAAAAGCGTTTTTCCGAAAAAGGGCGCTTGAGCTGCCGTTCGAGAAACGCGATATAGCCCTCCATCTGCTTTTCGACATAGCGCAGCGTATGATCATGGATCTCATCATGGATAAACGGGGTGTCCAGGAAAAAGACCGGCACGTTTAAAGCGCGGGCCTGGATTTCATACCATTTGATGACCGTCCCGCAGATATTATTGGCGCAGACGAGAAAATCAGGTTTGGGGAGGACGCCGAGGGGGCCTTTGCCGGTGAGGTTCGAACCGATATCCGTCAAGGCATACGAGCAGAGATCCCGGGAGTATCCCCTCTGCTCGGCAGCCTCACAGAGAGATACCGACATGCGGCTGGCCCCGCACATGGCACCGTAATTTTCCGGATAAAACGGGAGAACCCCCATGGCATAGAGGGGCTCCACCGGCCCCCCGCTGGTGATCCACGCCACCTTTTTCCCGAACCATGCCGCGTGTTTTACCATAAAGTAATACGCTATCATCAAACGACGATAAGCGGCAGTGGCATGTATCTCCCGATACGGGTTGCTTGTCTCATTCATGAGGAAAAATCCCAATCTTTAGGCACAGATTTTAATTCGATCTTTGTCCCCAAAGGGTTCAAGGGTCCAATCCCGCTCCTTAATTTAGATTTTATAGGCTGCGGGATCCCGCACAGCGGGAGGGGTCAAGGGTTCTATAACCATGCCGCGGATGACCATTCGGTCATTTGAATGCTTTTCACTCGAACCCCTGAATCCTTGAATCCTCGACCCCTCATATCTGCTTTTTTAAAGAGGGCTCAACATCTCCACAAAGGCCTGGATTCTGATCTTGAGCTGCTCCTTGGATTGAACAGGATCCTCCACTTCCAAGAGCAGGGTTGAAATCCCTTTCGCTTCAAGTGCGGATTTGAGATCCGGATAATCAAAAAAACAGGCCTCGCAGTATTTGTACAGCAAAAAGATGACCCCTTGTGCCTTGGAATCCGCAACCTCCTGCAAAAGGATATCCCTATGGGCCTGCGGGCCCAAATACTTCGTCGGGCAGAAAAAGGATTGGAAGTAACGCTCCGTCAAGGCCTCAAGGGGATCACGGTCTTCCGCAACCATGAGTCGAAACGTTCGCGCCCCGCTGCAGAGATCGTCCCGGACCACGATGGCACCCGCATCTTCGATCAACGAGAAATAGGTGTCGGCGTGTGCCATATTCCCTGTCAGATAAATGGGGATGAGGGAATCACTCCCCTCGGTTTGCTTGGGTAAGCTATCTACCAACCCTTCAAGAAGCTCAAGATAACGGATGCGGTCCATCCAGTATCCTGCGCGGATGATCCGGGCAAAGTATGCGCCGGGAATCCGGGCGCTCAATGTCCTCCTCAGGGAATAGATCTCGCTCAGCCTCTCCCGTATATGATTGAAAAGCCGTATGGAGTCCTTCAGCTTCCGAAGAGAAATTTTTCCTACGTTTGATTCCAAAAAATATTTAAACCGTTCCATCTCTGCGCGAAGGTAGGGACGGGCGTGTTCAGAATCCAAATGGGTCGGGATCATCAGATTAAATTGCGAGGGGACAATCCCCTGACGGGCCCAGATGTCCGAGAGCCCCTGCATGGAGTCGCACGTTTGGCAGAACACGATTCCCCTCAGAAAATGGAGTTCCCCTTGCAGCAGGCTTTCCAACGAAGCTTTCACCAGGTGGCAGCAATACGGGGGGAGATGAGCCTGGGCGTGAGTTATCGGTACAGACGTTCCCATGAGACGGAAAGGCAGGGCGCCTGCGGCATGGATAAGCTCCTCGGGCACGAGGGGGCAGAAGAATCCGATAGGCATGCGATCCTTGGGGAGCACGGAAGCAATATCTCGATAACTTCGGGAGGTAATGTCCTCGATCTCTTTCCGTATGTTATTAGGGGAGGTCTGCTTGGTCATAGTAGTGAGGATACTATATTAAATCAAACTATTGCCCATTTGACAACAGGGAAAATCTAACGCCTGATCCGCGATGTATCTGCTTGAGCGGGTCCAATCACAAAAAAAGGGCCTTTTTTATGAGGCCCTTCTCCCCTGTCTCTTTTCTCTTGATGTATTTAAAAACGCCAGGTAACGATGCCGTGAGAGGTGTCATAGGGTGAGACACTTACCTGCACCCGGTCGCCTTCCATCACCCGGATCTTCCTCTTCTTCATCCGGCCGCAGAGGACGCCTCTCACGACGGTACTATTGTCGCACTCTATCTCTAGGGTTCCGCGGCCCATAACCTTGGTCACCACCCCTTCCAGCTTAATCAAGTCATCTCGACTCACCATACCTCCATATTAAATCGTTATTGCCTGGGAAACAAGCTTCCCAATCCCCCCAACCCCCCTTTTTGTAAGGGGGGGCAAAAGGGGGATTTATGATTTTTTTCGCCATTGGCGGGATTCGCCGGTAGCGAACCTGTTACGAAACATTTCTTAGTAAACCCGTCCTGTTTCAAATCATTCTTTACCATACTAACACAGTTCTGACAAGCAAAAATAAAGATCTCCAAAGTGTTTCGATGGATTTATTAATGTAAGAGCCTTTTTTGTGCGTTGGGGATGGATGTTATACTAAATTCGGTCGTGGTTATCTTAGATAAGGCTTTCGCATCTCTTTTTATTCGAACTTAAACCCTTTATCCTTAAATACTCCTAGGCAGGCTTCGACCGCTTCAGGATCATAGAGGATACCACTGTTCCGTGCAATCTCATCCAGGGCAATATCAATGCCGTGAGCGTCGCGGTAAGGCCGGTGAGAGGACATGGACTCAACCACATCAGCTACTGCCAGGAGCCTCGCCTCCGGGAGGATCTCCGTGCCCGATATCCCCTGGGGGTATCCGGATCCATCCATGCGTTCGTGATGCTGCAGCACGATTTGCGCTATCGGCCAGGGGAATCGTATCTCTTTCACGATATCGTAACCGCTCTGAGGGTGAATTTTGATCGCCTCATATTCGATCTCCGTTAACCGACGGGGTTTAAGGAGTAGTTCGGCAGGCACATTCATCTTGCCGATATCGTGAATGAGGCCGGCCATCCGCAACCCCTCGATCTGCTGCTGAGCAAGGTTCATCTCGCCGGCGATGGCGCAGACCAGCCGGGTTACCCACCGCTGATGTGCGGCAGTGTAAGGGTCTTTCATTTCGATTGTTGTTGCCAGGGCATTGATTGTTGCGATAAAGGTTTCGTTCAGGTGGTTGTTTCTTCTTTGCAGCTCTTCCCAAATTTGCTTGCGCTCCGTCAGCTCGTGCTGGACCTGAGCGCACACGGTCTCATTGAGCAGCACAATGGAAGCCAGTGCGGAGAAGCGGCTGAGCGCAGCCATATCCTCTTTCCCGAATGTCTTCCCCTCTTCTGTATGGGCGAGACCAAGCGCGCCTATCACCTGCCCGTCGAATGAGAGCGGTAGGGCAATGGCAGCCCGAATTTGGCTCCATCGGGGATCAGGGTGATGTCCCTCCCACGATTGGTAATCGTTCACTACCATCGGTTTGCCGGTTCTCAAAACCTTGCCGGCCAGCCCCGCACCCTGCTCCAGCCGATAGCCGATATGTTCACCGGAGCACCCGAAAGCCCTTTTCAGCTCCAGGGCGTCTGCGTCGGCGTCGTACACGTAAAAAAACCCATGATCGGCATTCACCAGGTCTGCGGCGCTAGCGAGGATAACCTCCATCAGATCATCCACTCCTAACTTGCTGCACTGAGCGATCAGGGCATCGGCTAGGGCGGGGAAGCTAGAAACACGTGTTTGAGGAATATCAGCGGAAGATCTGCGCTTGGTCGCTGTTGTCTGCATCTTGGCGACCTTCTGGCGAAGGTGCACCAACCCGTTGATCAGTTGACCCGTGGTCTTCGCTTGTGCTGACATCTCATAAACCTCCGAGAACGAGAATCAGTTCTAATAACCTATGCCACGAGACTGCGAGAAAAAACTAACCTGATTATCTGTACTCCTTCACGGGCCAGGGCCCTGAAGCTAAGAAAAAAAGGGGGGGAGGGCTCGGTAGCTACCTTGAAAAAGGTGCTGTAAACATAACTCAAAACTATTGGCCCTGTCAAGCAAAATATTAATAATATCAAGGTCTTGGTATCTCAATAAGTGAAAATTTGGGCAAAAAGGGCTTCAGGACATTGAAAATACTGATTTTTTGCCAATATGTAGAGACGCACTGCTCAGGATAGGTTTGTACCTTCACACCCTTCAGCAAGGGTATTCATGAGGCAAAGGAAAAGCGGCACACAGCCTCATAGTCACAATACCGGCAGGCATCCTCGTCGGTGGCAGGGAAAAAGTGAGAAGCCTCCACCATATGATCTATAAGGTAGGCCAGCAAGGAGGGAAAGGAGCTGGAGAACCAGGCGATAGAGGCGGCCCTGAGCCCATCGATCCTGTCCGGCGGGATGAAATAGCGCTCGTTCCCTCCCCTGCCGAGCTCCACGTAGGCCGCGAGGGTGCTGCCCAATGCCTCCGTGCTCCCCGCGGCCACGAGCAGGCAGTAGAGGGGGAGCTGGAGGTCTTTGATCGCCCTTTTGACGGCCTTGAGGCCTTCATAATCCGGTTCATTGGGGATAGGGAAAGGAAGGAGGCTCCTTTCGAAGTGCCCTTTGACGAAGCCCTCCACCCTCCCCGTCTTATAATCCAAGATGATTCGGTGCCCTCCCCTCCTGTCGATCCTGTCCACCTTCCCGTAGAAGATGAACTCACCTCGACCCATGGAGAGCGGTAGGCGATATTCCTCCTCCAAGGCCTCGATGAAGGTGACCTCCGGCATCTGTGAGAGATAGCTCTGCAGACGATACGCGGCAGCGTATTCAAGAAAGAACCTTTTTTCCGGGGCCAAACAGCGGCACATCGTTGATCCCGAGAAACGCTCCCGGAAGATGGAGATCAGTCTCTCGGAATCGTTGTCCGCGGCCTTGCGATACTGCCGCTTTCGATACGGCGAGAAATATGCCTCCAGGACCTGGTGCATGATCTCGCCCAGGGCAGCGGAGTCCACCTCCTCGGTGACGGCAATCGCAGGCTTGAGGCCCAGGAGATAACGATAGTAAAACTTGAGAGGGCACAAGAGATAGGTGTTCAAGAACGAGGCAGAGAGCCCATGCATGCGGCTCCATTCGGAGAGGAACTCCTTGACCTGCCGGTGATCCCTCCCTTTTTTTGCCAATCCTTCTTCCCTGTGGAACGATTTCCCCGAGATCCGGAGAGGGGCTTTCGCAACAGCTTCCTCCAGAAAGGCGCCCCTTTTCTTCTCCTCCTGCCAGAGAAGCCCTTCGATGAAACGGCTTCTCACCTTCTTTCCCTCCAGGCCGCCGGAACCGGGCATGGTGGATGCCTGCCAAAACAGGTGGGCCTCTTTTGCACACGAAATGAGGCGATCAAAGTGGTAGCGGACAATGGCCTCTTCGCGCTCGCTCCCCTTAAGGCCCAAGATCCCCTTGAGGGGTTCGGGCAGCAGCGGATTGACCTCCTCATGGGCCGGAATGATATCCTCATTGACGTCGATCACGATGACCCGATCGAAGGAGAGAAGCCGTGTCTCCAGAAGACCCAAGACCTGAAGCCCCACCAGGGGGTGCCCTTCAAAGGGGGTGCGCGCCATGTGTATGACCTCCCGCAGCAGGGAGAAGAGGAGCCTGGCGTCCATGGGGTGCCGGGCAAAGAGGGCATCCTCCAGGCTGGGGATCACACTGCCTTCCAGGGTATAGATAAATTCGTTGTCAAGGGGGTGGTCGTGCAGGGAGTCCTCTGTGCCCACAAAAGGGGAGAAGAGGAAGCGCACCAGCCCCCTGAGGGCGCCTGCCAGCCCTCGAGGTGTCTGCACTGCCTCCCACGGTTCCAGAAGCTGCTGGTGGAGCCCCTGGACGAATCTCTGGGCCTCACTGAGGTCCAGATCCTCCGTGGCGAGAAATCTTCTATCCCTCTCCTCATCCTCGGATATAGCGAGGACCTCCACCAGCCCCTCCCGCGTCAAAAAGGGCTTGCCGTAGTGCCGAATCTTTTCTTCGAGGAAGTGAAGCACGATGCGCCCCTCCTTGCCTGAAGGGGTGGGGAGCCTCCGCAAATAGGGATGCCTGATCAGGGTCAGGTAGTCCTGGTGGTAGTAGGCCCCCTCCTCATCCCGTCCCTCCTGCAACCTCATCAGTTGATCCAGGAGTGACGAGAGGGCCGTCCGTTCCAGCGGATAACCGAGGGAGACGTTCACCGGCATCCGCGGCGGCAGGCTGTAGAGCGCGGGGATCAGGACCGAGGGGTCGGGCAGCACCAGGGCGCACTGGTCGGGCCGTTGGATCCCTGCGGGGATAGTCGCCTGCATGTGGAGGAGTTCGGCGTGGAGGTCATAGGCCTCATAATAATGGAGTTGGGGCGGGCGAGGGGTATCCCCACCTTGTGTCTCGATCTCCATGCCCCACTCATCCTTCCAGCGCCTGTACAAAGGCGGCAGGCGCTCAGGATCCGCATGCCAGAGGATCCGCGCGTCCTGAGAGAAAAGATGGCGGAATATCCGCTCCTCGGCATTGGTCAGGGCGTAAAAGCCGGCGAGATAGATCGGCCCTTCGCCGAGGGGCAACCGTTCTATCCCCTCAGCCAGCAGTCGCAAGCGTTTCCCGCCGGTGGTGAGGCCTTCCGCCTTGAGAAGGCGATCGAAGGCGGTATATATTGCCCCCAGCCCCTCCAGGAGGGCTATGGCATCAGGGGGGACATCCCCGGGATAGGGTATGCCCTGGGGAATAACCAGCTCCCGGTCGATCTCCTCGAGCAGGGCCGCCAGCCGTATCCCCCACGGGAAAAACCGGTCCCAGGTCTCGGCAACCCTCCCATAGCTCGGGTTATCCCTGACAACGCCGAAGAGGACCCATGCCTGATCAGGGGGCGAGAGGGGACGACAAGGGGGATCTTCCAGTTGTATTGCCGCCTCCTCCACCAGGTCCTTGATGGCGACGATCCGCGGCGGGACAAAGGGCATTTTCTTCCTGGCCGTGATGAGGTGAAAAAGGTAGTCCCGCAGATAGACGATCCCCCTGCGGTGGGGGAGTACGACGGTAACCCGAGCCAAGGCCAGGGGATCGTCGGGTTGGTAATGACGGGCGAAGACCTCCTCGGCCAGCCTCTCAAGAAAGTTCTCCTGCAAGGGAATGACGGTGACCTTGTTCACGGCACGGCTACCACAGCAGGCTCGTCGATATAGAGGAGATACCCCTTGGCGGGCCGGCGAAAAACGGCCTCCGCGAGCCCCTGATAAAGGTCCACCTGGTCGCGGTGCCCCTGCTCGCGACGTGCCACCTTGAAATCAATCACCGCCAGCGCATCCTCACCGATGATCAGCCGGTCTATCCGATGCAGCTCACCCTGGGCATCTATTACCTCTACCTCCCGCAGGCTCTTAACCCCCCTCTCAAACCACGGCCTCACCTCGGGAAGGGAGAGGGCGGCCCAGAGAGGGCCGAGAAAGTCTTTCTCTACATCCCAGCGCTCCCGATCTATGCCATGGAGGGCGAAGGCCCTGAGAATGGCCCGCTCGATATCCTCTCTGCCGGAGCAGTGATCCAGGAAGAAAAGGGCGCGGTGGATGAGCTCTCCCCGTTGGGCTAATCTGACCCTCTCCGGGTCCTGAACCAGGGAAAGGGGATGGGTATGGATCTTTATCTCCCGAGGTCTCTCAGCCATAACCAGGGCACCCTGTTTGGATGAGCATCTCCCGCAACCAGGCCGCGAGGTAGGACCGGTCTGCCCCCTTGCCGCGGGGCGGCGGGAGGCTGGTCTCGTAGAGGTAGAGTTCCGCCTCGGCCCTGGTGGTGGCCACGTAGAGGAGGTTCAAAGCCTCCAAGGCGTCGTTGATCATCATCGCGGTCCTCTCTTTCTCCAAGTGGGCGGGAAGGGGTCTCTTCAGATTGACAAAGCACCCCTCATCGAGCTTGACCAGGCTTGGAGGCTCCAGCCGCCAGTTGGTGAAAGGGACAAAGACGACGGGAAACTCCAATCCCTTTGCCTTGTGCACGGTGAGAACCCTGACAGCGGAGATCTCCTCCGGCAGGCCGATCTTTTCCTCCCTGCCCCCCTCCTCCCAGAACTGGAGAAAGTGCGAGAGGCTTCGCTGCCCCCGTGTCTCCGTTTGAAAGATGAGCTCGAAAAAGCGATGGATAAAGACCTGCTCCTCGGCGAAGCGCTCCAACAGATGAAATCGCTCGACTACCTCCCTGGCGAGGTCATAGGGGGTAACAAACCCCACACGGGCCAGCAGGGGTCTGATGAATTCTGCGGCGACCTCCGGGAGCCTCCTGTCAAAAGCCCTGTAGAGCGGAGGCTGCCACCTCCCTTCAGCCGAAAAATCATCGAGGACCTCCGGGGGGATGCCGGGCAACCCCCTAAAGAGGCGGCTGGCAATTGCCCCCCAGAAGGCAAGATCATCCAAGGGGTAATCAAGGAATCTCAAAAACGCAACCAATCCCTTGATAAGATCGGAGCTGCGCAGGCGCAGGGAGTTCTCGGTAACCACCGGGATCCCCTCGGCCATCAGCCAAGCAGCGATATCCTCGGCGTCCCGGTTGCGCCGCACCAGAACGGCAATCCCTGTACCCTTTCTCCGCTCCCATACCTCCTTCACCTGCTCGATGAGCCGTACCTTTACCGCCTGACGCAGCTCTGCCCCCGAAGCCCCAAAGGAGGCTACCTCGACCCTGCCCTTTTCCTGGCCCTGCTGCAAAAGAGGCGCGATCTCTTGCTCCACACCCTCAAAGTTGCGCACTATCGACTGGGCAAGGAGGGCCTGTGCCCACCCCTGGGCCTTCTCCCCGAGTATGACGCCGGCGATCCGCCGGGCGAATTGTTCGTCGGCGAGCAGGCGATACAGGCCGTTATTGAACTCGACGATCGCGGGCAGTGAGCGATAGTTCATCACGAGGGTCTCGGCCCTCCTCTCCTCAAGAGGGACGCTGGGAAAGGAGTCGGCAGCCGCCTCCTTGAACAGGCGCCAGTCCCCCCCTCGCCACCCATAGATGGCCTGCTTGACATCACCCACGTAAAACAGGCTCCCCCCCGTAGCCAGGCTCTCCTCCAGCAGGGGAAAGAGGGCCTCCCACTGGGGGCGGCTGGTATCCTGAAATTCGTCGATGAGGAAATGACGTATCCGCGATCCGAGCTTCATAAAGGCATAGGCGCCCGCCCCCGGGTTTCCCTGTAGGTATCCCCTGACCAAGGAGTGCCATCCCCCCCCGAGGATCATGCCTTCACGCTCGGACAGCCATCTCATCTCGTGCTGCAGCTCCTCCAGTACCCTCATATAGGCATGAACCCGTGCTTTGGCCAGGATGTCGAGGTAATGCTCCCGCGCCTTCTTGAGACCCTGATAGAGGTCATCCAGAAGGCCACGGGTGCGCTCATCGAGCCCCCGGGCCTTGCTCGTCAGCAACTCGGAAAAGGACGCCTTCTCGAAAAACCCCCTTTCCACATGGGAGAGCGGCTCCTGGAGGTATGCTGCCTGAAAGCTCCTCTTATGGAGCCCCTCCTCAACATCTGCCTTGCGTATCTCCCCCAGGAGCCTTGCGGCCGAGCGTTGTAGATCCTCCTCTGCCTTCCCCAGGTCCGGTGAGGGGCCGGCCAGGCAGGGGATATCGGCCTTGTTATAGAGCTCCCGGATCTTCCTCCTGATCCCTCTTTCCACCACCAGCCCGCCTGCCTCCTCTATCCTGAGATAGGTCTCGAGGAGCTCGATGAAGAGCCGGCAGAGCCGATCATCTGTCTCCCCCCACCTGATACCCGCCAGGAGCCGGTCGAAGCAGAGATCGAGGACGGCATCTTGCTCGAAGACCACCTCGAGCTCCGGCTTGAGCCCCATCTCCAAGGAGAAGGCCCGCAGCAAGGCATAGACCAGGCTGTCGATGGTACGGACATGAAAATCGCTGAAATGAGCAAGGATGGTATCGAGCCAGACCCCGGCCTCTGAGGGCTTGAGGCCTGTCTCGCGGGAGAGCCCGGGCCCATCCTGCACCTCCAACGCAATCTTTTTTAGGGCGAGGATGATGCGTTCCTTCATCTCTGCGGCGGCCCGATTGGTGAAGGTGATGGCCACAATCTGACGAAGGGCATCGGGCGAGGGCTCCTGCTTTGCCAGGAGTGAGAGAAACCTGATGGTGAGCTGGTAGGTCTTGCCCGCGCCGGCCGAGGCCCGGAGGCAATGGATCCGGGGATATGCGTTTTTTTGCGGTTCAGTCATACAAGGCTCATATACCTGGACGAGTTACTACGCAGTAGCATATACTAGTTTACATCCCCCCTTTAGAAAAGGGGGGTGGGGGGGAATTTGAAGGTTGGGGAAATCCCCCTCAATCCCCCTGACCAAAGGGTCACCTCCGGTTTGCAAAGGGGGAT
>MGQS01000097.1:0-1333 GCA_001797905.1 Deltaproteobacteria bacterium RBG_16_54_11
GCGTGTCTTTAAACCTGTGCGTAAAGATAGCATTTCCTTCAGAGGGATTCAACCCTGCTTTTGACGCGCCCGCTCAAGGGCCGTGTAGGTATCTCCTGGCGAGATTTATTAACAATTTCCATAGCATACCCCCTCTTCCCTGTCAAGGAGAAAGGAGCTTGACATTTTAGCAGGCGGGGACAATGATTAGAAGCCCGGAGGAATTACGACGGAGAGCACAAAATAGTTTGCATCTTTTTATAATACTTATTATGTACTGATTTAAAATCCCCCTTTTTTGAAGGGGGATTGAGGGGATTTTCTAAAGCCGGAGGTGGCTCTGGCCCCGAAGGTGGCTCTTTAGCCAAAAGGGCCACTGGCCAAAGGGCCACTGGCTAAAGAGCCACCTCCGGCTTCGGCTTCGGTTTAGCCGGGGGGAATAAACTATTATATGCTCTGCATAGTAGGAGGATTGGTTTGTGCGCTAAAAAATTTTTTATGAGGGAGGGCAACGAGGGATGGAAATCAGAAAGATAGGGGTATTAGGGGCCGGCGCCATGGGCAATGGCATTGCGCAGGTCTGCGCCCAGGCAGGTCATGAGGTGGTCATGCGGGACATCGCCGACAAATTCGTCCAGCGGGGGCTCAAGACCATCGAGGGGTTCCTCTCCAAGAGCGTGGAGAAGGGGAAGATCACGGAGGATGAGAAAAAGAAGGTCGTGGGCAGGATCAAGGGCAGTACCGAGATCTCCGACCTGAAGGACTGCGATTTCGTCATCGAGGCAGTGCTCGAAGACCTGGAGTTGAAGAAGCAGGTCTTTCAAGAGGTGGATAAGCTGACCCGCCCGGAGGTCATCTTGGCCACCAACACCTCCTCCATGTCCATTACGGCGATCGGGGCCGTGACCAAGCGCCCGGACCGGGTGGTGGGGATGCACTTTTTCAACCCCGTTCCCCTCATGAGGCTGGTGGAGGTGATCAAAGGCATGGACACCAGCGATGAGACGGCCAACGTGACGAGAGAGCTGTCGGAGAAACTGGGCAAAGTGCCTGTCCTGGTGAAGAAGGATGCGCCGGGTTTTATCGTCAACCGTCTCATGATGGTGCAGATGATAGAGGCCATTAAGGTCTACGAGGAGGGCATCGCCTCGATCGAAGATATCGACAGGGCGATCAAGGGTGGACTGAACCACCCTATGGGGCCCTTTGAGCTGATGGACCTGACCGGCCTCGACATCAATTATAACGTCAATGAGTACTTTCACCATGAGCTCAATCAAGAACTCAAGCATGTGACCCCGTTAAGCCTGAAGAACATGATCCGTTCCGGCAAGCTGGGGAGAAAGACAGGGGA
>MGQS01000097.1:1453-2049 GCA_001797905.1 Deltaproteobacteria bacterium RBG_16_54_11
CCGCCGAAGGTGACCCTTTGGTCAAAGGTGGCCCGTTGGCCAGATCTTCGACAGGGGAGAGGAAGATAGGATTTATTTGCTAGGCGGAAATGGATTTTCTACAGGTTGCTCAAAAATGTTGAGATGACCCGTGTACGCGGGTCATCGAAATCCCGCCTATGGCGGGACTGAGGAGTAGGGTGAGAGAAATCCCGCGAATAGCGGGACAGAGGAGGGTTCTTCAGCAGCCTGCCGAGATAGGCAACGAGGAGGAAACACATGTCCAGGAGAAATGCCTGCATCATTGCAGGGGGGATGAGCAAGTGGGGTGTCCGGGAGGCGTCCCTGATAGATATGGCGCAGGAGGCCGGCAAGGCGTGTCTCGATGACTGCGCCGGCTTGAAGCCGCGGGATATCGACGGACTGCTCTTTGCCAGCTCCTTCGCCGGCAGGTGTTCGTTCCAGGTCAATACCGCGCCGGTTATCGCCGAGCGGCTGGGTCTGCAGCCCACCTCCATCTGCGCGCGCATCGACGTGCTGTGCGCCGGAGGCAGCGCGGCCATACTGCTTGCTAAGGCGCTGGTCGATAGCGGGATGGCCGACATCGTGATGGCGGC
>MGQS01000097.1:2121-5532 GCA_001797905.1 Deltaproteobacteria bacterium RBG_16_54_11
TCGCCTCCATAGACCATGACTGGGACGCGCCCAATGGGCTCGGCCTGCCGCCGCCGTTCTTCGCCCTCACTGCCAAGGAGCACATGAAGCGCTACGGAAGCACGAAGGAACAGCTGGCCGCCGTATCGGTTGCCAATTACAACTATGGAATCAGCAACCCCAAGGCCCAGATGCACAAGGCCCTGACCATGGAGGAGGCATTGGGAGCCCCCCTGGTGGTCATGCCGCTCACGCTCTACGACTGCTGCCCCATTACGGACGGCGCCGCCGCCGTCATCATCGCAGGCGAAGAGAAGGCCAAGGATCTCACGGACCGGCCCCTGGTCTATTTGCGGGGCGGCGCCCAGGCGGCCTTGCACAGTGTCTCCGCCAACTGGCCGGGTGAGCACCTCGCCGACTGGGCCCACTTGCGGGTGGCTGCCAAGAAGGCGTACGCGACTGCCAAGCTCACCCCCGACGATATCGACGTGGCCCAGACGCACGACTGCTTCAGCATCTCCGAGGTCATCGAGTTGGAGGAGCTGGGTTTCTGCAAAAAGGGGGAAGGGGGTGCGTTTGCGGCTGCCGGCGAGATCGCGCTCAACGGCAGGGTGCCGGTCAACACCGACGGCGGCCTGCTCTCCTGCGGTCATCCCTTCGGCGCGACGGGGCTCAGACAGAGCATGGAGATCATGCGGCAGCTTCAGGGCCGGGCAGCCAACCAGGTTGAAGACGCCGCCTTCGCGCTGCAGCACAACCTGAGCGGCCTGAACGTAGAGCACACCATCGTGGTTTATGGCAGAGAACCAGTGAAATAGAAGACAGAAGACAGAAGTCCCCCTCCACTGTTAGATAAAAGTATAAAGGAGGGGATGTCGCAGAGCGACACAGGAGACAGAATAAAAAAGATAATAGAAGACAGAAGGCGAAAGACAGAAGATAGGACACAGAATACGGAAGACAGGAGACCCCCTTCCTTTTTGTATTAATTGTATTAAAGATATAAATGACGGGGTGTCGCAGAGCGACACAGAAGACAGAAGACGGAATGAAGAGGCCGGCAAAAAGCTTTCAGGATTTGCAGGTATGGCAAAAGGCGCACCAACTAGTGCTCGATGTCTATCAGATGAGCAAGGGATTTCCCTCATATGAAATATATGGCCTGACTTCCCAGTTGCGGCGTGCGGCGGTGTCGATCCCGGCAAACATTGCAGAAGGATTTAGAAAGAGAGGAAAGGCTGATAAGGCCCGTTTCCTGAATATCGCCCAGGGCTCTCTGGAAGAGGTACGTTATTATTTGATCCTCTCGAAGGATTTGAGCTACGCCGATGTCTCTGCACAACTAACCTTGGCTGAAGAGGTTAGCAAGATGTTGGATGCCTATTGCAAGGCCATCCAGCATTCTCAATTCTGACTTCTGTGTCGCTTAGCGACATCTGGCCAAACCTACGGTGATCCTTGGTCAGGGCCATCTCCGGCTGCTTTCCTTAAACTTAAAAGTTAAGGAGCAGGGGCGGGATGTCGCTCTGCGACAGAGGGGACTTCTTTCTTCTGATTTCTGGCTCCTGGCTTCTGACTTCTGATTTTTTGATTAACCCGAAGGAGGTAACAATGTCCATCCCAGGCATTCCCGTTCTCGAAGACAAATATCCCGTCACCATGGACATGTGGCCCATACAGGCCAAGGAATTCAACCGGATCTACCCCTTCTACGAAAATCTCAAAGAGGGGAGGTTCACCACGACCAAGTGCGCGGAGTGCGGCAAGGTCTCCTATCCTCCCCGGGTCATCTGCCCTGCGTGTTACAGCGAAGAGCTGACGTGGGTCGAGCTTCCCCGGCAGGGGCGGGTCCTCACCTTTACCGAAGAAATGAAGGGGGTTCCCCTGGGGTTCGATGCGCCGCTCATCCACGCCTGGATCGATCTCGGTGAGCTGAGCCCTGTCAAGCGGTTTCTGAGCCGCATCATCAACTGCCCTGCCGGCAAATTGAGGGAAGGCGACGAGGTCAAGCTCGTCGTCTTTGACGTGCCGGCCCATCCCCTGGAGGTCAAGAAGGATACCGTCATGGCGGAGCGGGTCTTCTTCGCCTTCGAGCCGGCGGAGAAATAGCGGAGAGCAGTGATGCCTTGAGCCGCCAGGGCTGCGTCAAAATCAGACTTACCTTGGCGAATTCATTTCAATAAATAGTCGTGATCCACAAATCCCCCTCGGTCCCCCTTTTTCAAACCGCCGGAGGTGGCCCTGACCAAGGATCACCGTAGGTTTGGCCAGATGTCGCAAAGCGACACAATGTAGATTTATGGAAGCGGGATGCCGCTGGCGGCAGGGGTCAAGGGGTCTAGGGTTTTACAAACATGCCGAAGCCGAAGCCGGAGGTGGCCCTGACCAAGGATCACCGTAGGTTTGGCCAGATGTCGCAAAGCGACACAATGTAGATTTACGGAAGGCGGGATGCCGCCGCTGGCGGCAGGGTCAGGGGTTCCAGTCCCGCTCTGTCGCACTGCGACATCCCATCATTCAGATTGTTACAAAGCAGGGTGGGACGCTTTGCATAAATCAGAGAATACGGGATGCCGCGAGCGGCAGGTTCAAGTAAAAGCGTTTATTTAAAAGTCGGGATCTGTCGCTTTGCGACAGAGGGTTCAAGGAACAGCGTTTATCCTCTGACTAAACCGGTGAACGTGACCCTTTGGTCAGGGGGAAGATTGGGAGTCTCCCTTGCGCAAAGGAAGATTGAGAGGGATTTTCCACTGCCCTGAGCGGGACCACAGGTGATGCCTACCGGAATTTGCCGGGGCCGCGTGGCTGCACCGCCTTTTCAATTGACAAAATAGAGGAAGCGGCTATTATGTGAGGAATTTGTTCATGGAATCGCCTCTCGGCAGGGATCCATCCTTAGCCGCCCACTGCCTGACGGATTAAAGAGATTTAATCCTTCTTTAATCGGTTTTTAATCTTCGTCGGTTATAGTGCCTTCCAAGAGAGAGGACGAGGGAGCAGATATACTTCAAATTGGTGATGGAAGCAGGGCATGTGGGTACAGGCAGTCTCCCCCTCACGACACGCGTCACGTTAAAGGGGACGGCCCTTGCCGGGACCTGATTCCAGAAAGGGGTACTTATGAGATTCAAGCGGGTGATCATACTGACAGCAGCAATGCTCTTGCTCCTGCCCCTGTGGGGCGCTGCCCAAAAGCAGCCCCTGCGGGTGGCGGTTCTTCCCTTTGCCGTCCACAGCACCGAGGATCTGACGTATCTTAGGGACGGGATCTGGGACATCATCTCCAGCCGGATCATCGTCGAGGGCGAGATCGAGACGGTGGAAAAGCCCCTGGTGGTGCGCTTCCTCTCGGACCTGCGGGGCGCCGAGATCAGCGATCAGGAGGCCCGCTGGCTGGGCGCCAGGGTGGGGGCCGATTACGTGGTCTACGGC
>MGQS01000097.1:5624-5992 GCA_001797905.1 Deltaproteobacteria bacterium RBG_16_54_11
GGATCGACGAGGTGATGACCAAGGTGGACACCTTTCCCCAGGACATCGGCGGCCGCGTGCTCGGCGCGGCGCCTCCTATGAGCGGCGGGGCCCGCTGCAAGGGCGCCAGTATCTGATGTTTCAGTCGTTGGGCTACTCAAAAGTATTGTCCTTCCCCCGGCGGGTCCTGAAGGGGGTCGATGCCGGCGACGTGGACGGCGACGGCAAGAACGAGATCGTCGTTATGGACCACTCCAAGCTCTGGGTCTACCGGGATGAGGGCAAGGATATCAAGCTCGTGGCCGAGTTCGAGGCGACGAGCAACAACGACTTCCTTACCCTGGATGTCATCGATATCACCGGGGACAAGCGGGCGGAGATCTGCGTCA
>MGQS01000098.1:0-3727 GCA_001797905.1 Deltaproteobacteria bacterium RBG_16_54_11
GGGGCAAGGCCATCGTGATCATGGTCATCCCGTACGATTTTGAGAAAAGACTCGACAGGGGTGAAGAGGCGAAGGTCCAGTTTATCCTCGACGGCACCGATTCCACCACAGCCGGTATCTCTTTGAACTATATCCAGGGGATCATGAATAAACATAACCTCGCCCTCCAGCGCGAAGAGGTCCGACAAGGCACAGGGCTTCCGCTCGATCTGGCGATCAGGGTCTGGTTCAACCCGGGGATGGAGAGCCGCAACTTTATCGTTCCCGGGCTCATCGCCGTCATCCTGATGATCATTGCCGCCCTGCTGACCTCCCTGACCCTGGCCCGGGAATGGGAGAGCGGCACCATGGAGACCCTCCTCTCCCTCCCTATCAGACCGATAGAGGTGGTCATCGGCAAGGTTATCCCGTATTGTGCCATCGGGATGATCAACATCACCATCCTCCTGTTTGCCAGCCGTTTCATCTTCCAGATCCCCATCAGAGGGAGTATCCCCCTGCTCTATCTTTTTGCGTCGGTATTCACCATCGGCGTCATGGGCCTGGGGATATTCATCTCGGGGGTTGCAAAGAGGCAGGTATTGGCTACCCAGTTGGCCGTCATCACCACCCTCCTTCCAGCCAACCTCCTCTCCGGTTTCATCTTCCCCATCCGCAACATGCCCCCGATCCTGCAGGGCATCAGCTACTTCGTCCCGGCCCGCTACCTCATCCATGCCCTCAAAGGGATCTTCCTCAAGGGGATCGGCATTTCCATTCTCTACCCCTCTCTCCTGCTGCTCGCCGCCTTCGCCATCTTTATCATGTGGCTTGCCGCCCGACAGGTACCTCGCCAGATCAAGGAGAAGAGGGGATGAACCTGCAGCGTATCAAGGCCTTGCTGCACAAGGAGATCAAACAGGCCCTCCGGGACAGGAGGATGAGGATCGTCATCTTCATCACCCCCTTGATCGAGCTCTTCCTCTTCGGTTACGCCGTCAATACCGATGTGCGAAACATCCGCACCGTCGTCTGCGATCGCGCCGAAACGAGCATCAGCCGCGGGCTGGCAGATGCCTTCCAGGCCAGCGGTTATTTTCGGATCATGCAGAGGACCCGAGATCTCCGCGCTGCAGAAGCACTCGTGGACAAGGGGGATGCCCAGGTCATCCTGGTCATCCCCGAGCATTTTTCCCGTGATTTGCACCGGGGTCGCATCGCCGATCTCCAGATGATCGTGGAGGGGACCGACTCCATCGTGGCGTCCAATGCGGTTTCCTACGGGAACATGATTATCGCCGCCCACCTCCAAAAACTCGTGAAGCCTCCTCCCTCAATCCATATGACAACGACAACGAGCACGCGCTTCCCCCGGGCTAGGCCGGAGACAAGGGTCTGGTTCAACCCCGACCTCAAGAGTAGGAACTTCTTCGTCCCCGGCGTCATCGCCCTGTTGCTCACCCTCGTCTCGCTGGTCCTGACCTCCTTTTCCATCGTGCGAGAGTGGGAGGTGGGGACGATGGAGCAGCTCATCGTCACCCCCCTCAAGCCAATTGAGCTGATCGTCGGCAAGACGCTCCCCTTCTTCCTCGTGGGTCTCATTGATCTCATCCTGATCTTCCTGGTGGGGACCCTCTGGTTTCGCATCCCTTTTCGGGGAAACATCCTCCTGTTGGCCTTCTCCGCTGTGCTCTATCTGATCAATGCCCTCAGCATCGGCATCCTCA
Organism: Deltaproteobacteria bacterium RBG_16_54_11; assembly: GCA_001797905.1. Taxonomy (GTDB): domain Bacteria; phylum Desulfobacterota; class B13-G15; order B13-G15; family RBG-16-54-18; genus RBG-16-54-11. Next base: position 1,707 of record MGQS01000098.1, read on the forward strand.
TCTCCACCATCTCCCGGACCCAACAGCAGGCCCTCATGGTGATCTTCTTCTACTTTAATCCGTCCATGTTGTTCTCCGGGTTCGTCTTTCCGATCTACAACATCCCGTTCTTGATGCGCTGGATCGCTTACGTAAACCCGCTTTCCTACTTCCTGATCATCGTGCGGGGGGTTTTTCTCAAGGGGGTGGGGATAACGGTCTTGTGGCCCCAGCTCTTGTTTCTGGCCCTGGCCGGGCCGATCCTGCTGGGGATCAGCGTCAAGCGATTTCATAAGAAATTAGACTAGGGAACGATGGAAGCGATCCTCACAGAGGGGCTCACTAAAAAGTTCGGGAATTTTGTCGCGGTGGATGGGGTTTCCTTCGCCGTCTCCCCGGGAGAGGTCTTTGGCTTCCTGGGCCCCAACGGGGCAGGCAAGACGACCACTATCAGGATGCTCTGCGGCATCCTCCCCCCCACCGCAGGCCGGGCCCTGGTAGGGGGTGCGGATGTTACTGCAGAATCTGAAAAGATACGAAGTAAAATCGGCTACATGTCCCAGCGCTTCTCCCTGTATACGGATCTGACTGTCCAAGAAAATCTCACCCTCTATGCGGGGATCTACGGCATCCCTGAGAGAGACGCAAACAAGCGCTTCGGAGAGGTGATGGAGATGAGCGCCCTCGTCGGGAAGGAAGGATCCATGGTAGGAGATCTCCCCACCGGCTGGAGACAGCGGCTGGCCCTGGGTTGCGCCATCCTCCACCAGCCGGAAGTGCTTTTTCTCGATGAACCCACGTCGGGGGTAGACCCGGCAGCCCGTCAGGCCTTTTGGGAATTGATCTATCAACTCTCCTCTCAGGGGACGGCGGTGTTGGTGAGCACCCACTATATGGATGAGGCGGAACAGTGCCACCGGATCGGGCTGATCTTCAACGGGAGATTGGCCGCCGTGGATACCCCCACGCTCTTAAAGGAGAGAATCCCAGGGAAGGTCTACGAGTTGGAGACAGAGAATACCATAAGGGCCACCGAGATCCTGCGGCGGACCTCCGGCATAGCAGAGGTCTCCCCGTTCGGGCGCAGACTGCATATCCTCACCGAGGCGGACACGCCGACGCAAAAACAGATCCGCCAGATTCTTACCCGAGGGGGTATCTCAATCGCTTCATTAGAGCAGGTTCCCCCCCGGCTGGAGGATGTTTTTATCTATGTGGCGCAGAAGAGTTCAGGTGCAAACAATAAGAACCGGATGCAGGGCCTTTGAGAAAACGCCTTGACAGCCACGGGGAAAGATGCAAAGGTCGGTGCAACAAAGGACACCATGATGGAGAAGCCCTTAGAACTCTCCCCGTTTGGAAGACATCTCGGGGTGAAGGTCCTGGAGGTGGGTGATGGATTTGCCCGGATCAAGCTGCCCTACCGCCCTGAGCTCACCAATCCTGCGGGGAAACTGCATGGAGGAGCCATTGCCACTGCGGCGGATACCGCCATGGCAGTAGCTGTCGGCTCCGTGTTGGGGGAATTGGGCGGACCAGGCAGACACTCGACTGTCAAGCTGGAGATAAAGTACAAGGCCTCGGTCACCGATGGCGAGATCATAGCCGAGGCAAAGGTTACGAGGAGAAAACCCAGGGTCTTTCTGGGGGAGGCGGTGGTAAAAAACGGAAATGGCCAGGTGGTGGCTATAGCTAAGGCGACCTTCATGGTCAGGGATAACGCCGCTCAGGATGCGTAAATAGAGGATCAGATCGCGAGGAATTGACCTAAGACTAACTACCAAAAATTTCCCATCCCATCACTTGCCTTAAAGTTTTCGTTTGACTTTGACCCCCTCTATGATATATTGTATATACAGTATAATAATGCTGTCGGAGGTATGTGATGACGATTCAAATGATCGTCCGGATCGACCCTGGGCTCAAAACCAAGGTGAACAACCTTGCCAAGGCCGAGGGGAAGAGTATGAGCGAGGTTATCAGGGGATTGCTCGAGGAGTATGTCAGGAACAGGGACATCGGCTCGTATATCGATGACCTGT
>MGQS01000098.1:3926-4230 GCA_001797905.1 Deltaproteobacteria bacterium RBG_16_54_11
GTACGTACAGGTCCTCAGACGCCTTGGATTGCAGAACGAGCGAGAGTTAGAAGAACTGCTGAGCCTCTTTGCCAGCGGTTTTCATATTATATTTACCACCAACACACCTGAATTGCATATCGTCGCGGCGGACCCTGACGATAACAAGTTCATTGAATGCGCAGTAGCCTTAAAGGCCGACTGTATTATTTCAGGAGACAAGGCGCTCGCAGAGATCAAAGACTACATGGGTATTAAGATCGTTACTCCCAAAGAGTTCCTTGGGGAGTTTGTCCGTGCCGAGTCTTATTAACCCCTGCCCAGA
>MGQS01000098.1:4671-5281 GCA_001797905.1 Deltaproteobacteria bacterium RBG_16_54_11
TAATGTGATGGAGAATGGCCTTAGGCTTACCGTACGCGGTGACGATGATATCCTCCTTTTCCGCCTGCTTCAGTATGTCCATGGTCTTGTGCTTCAGCTCCTTTACTCCGGCAAAACGCATAGCAGCCCTCCCTAAAAAGTTACACTAAAGTATAACCATTTGGCAAAAAGGCGTCAACAGAAAACTTAAATGTCCTAATTTAAAGGCTCTATTGTGAAAATATCATTGACAATTAGCCTACAAAGACATATAATATCAACATTAGATACGTAAGTTTAAAAAATAAATGTTTGCGCAGGGAAGCATATGAAATGAATACTCACTGTTTTGTCTGCAAAGAACCACGAGCACTCACGGTGGAACACATAATTCCACAAGCAATTGGCGGCACGTTGAAGGCAAGGCTCTACTGCAGAGAGTGCAATGGTTCCTTTGGGCATACTCTGGATGATGAGATCTCGAAGCAGTTTGGATGGATTGGCACTTTGCTGAACATCACACGGGAGCGGGGTAGACCTCAACCCTATGAAGTCAAAGAGCTAAAGTCCGGAACTACACTTCTCTTTGATGGAAAGGGTCTAAAGCGAAAGGACCCTGTGGTCAAAATAG
>MGQS01000099.1:0-964 GCA_001797905.1 Deltaproteobacteria bacterium RBG_16_54_11
CCCACCTCCCTTTTTGTAAAGGGAGGTGTAATCTCCCCCTTTGAGAAAGCCGAAGGTGGCTCTGACCAAAGGGTCACTGGCCAAAGGGCCACCTTCGGCTTCGGTTTAGCCAGGGGATCGAGGGGGATTTTTATCGATCACATCCACTGCATGAAGTGCTCTTCATACTCTCGCTCAAGGATCTCTTTGTGCCGCAGCTCCGCCTGGGCGAGTCGGGAAAATAGCTCTTCAAGCTCCGTCCCCGCGTAGTTCCCCAGCAGCATGTGGTAGATGTTATAGGCCTCTTGTTCCTTCTTCATGGCGAACAGCATCACGTTCTGGGGACTGCTGTCAGGGCCGATATCCTCGGTGACCATATAGTCGCCGAGGTGCAGATCCTTGACCTCTTTCTTTCCCCCTATGCGCTCTATCTTCCCCCCCTTGAGGGCAGCTTCCAATAACCGCTTGTGGCCCAACTCCTGATTGGCCAGATCTTCGAGCAGGGCCTTGGCCCCGGGGTCCTTGACCATCTCTCGGAACATCAGATAAAGCTCCTGCGCGTCATGCTCTCTGCGGATAGCAAAGGTCAAGACATCGTTCAGCGATGCGAACTGCATATCCACCTCCTTGGCATGGTTATTGAATAGCCCCTTCATCCATCGATGAATATCCTTCTCTCTCTACATAATATAAAAAGGAGTACACTTGTCAAGGGCGAATGCACAATGGCTGTAAAAGCGAAAAAAGCGGAAAAAACCTTGACAAAGAGGGGTGCTGACGGTATAACTTAACGTACAACCTTCAAAAAGAAAGGTGGGAAAAATATGAAGAGATGGCTGTATCTTATGGTAGCGGCGGCGTTCTTGGCAGGGGGTATCCTCGGCATGGCCTTCGCGCAGGCTGATAAGGTCACTATTGATAACAAGTACCCCAACAAATTGAAAAGTCCGGTGACCTTCAACCACAAGGCTCATTCAGCTGCTAT
>MGQS01000099.1:989-1476 GCA_001797905.1 Deltaproteobacteria bacterium RBG_16_54_11
TGGAAGAAGGAAGAGAGCAAGACCCCCCAGAAATGCGCCGAGTGCCACAAGGCGGCTGATACCGGCGAAAAGGGGCTCAAGAAGGCTTACCACACGCAGTGTCAGAACTGCCACAAGGACCTACAGAAACAGGGGAAAAAGACCGGTCCTACCACCAAGTGTAGTGAGTGCCATCCCAGCAAGGCCAAATAGCGCGCATTAAAAGACTGATAAAAGAGGGGGATGAAGAACATCCCCCTCTCTTTTTGACGTCATGAATAAGCTGCACAATCGCGCTCAACTCCTCAAAACCACTTGCCCCCTGGCCCCCCCCTTTATCTCGGCATCAGACGGTCTGACGTAGATGGGTACCAAGGATGAGATGTCATCCGATTCCCCTCGTCTGATGCGCTTGAGTCCGAACTCGGCGACGGTCGTGCCTCGAAGGAAACCCAGATGCAGGGGGGCGAAGAAGGCCTTCTCAGCCAACCGCTCGACGAGGAGTTCC
>MGQS01000099.1:1492-15122 GCA_001797905.1 Deltaproteobacteria bacterium RBG_16_54_11
TCTACCCCATCCCCCAGAAAGACCGTCTCCTGATGAGGGAGCTGCTCAATCAGGGCTGAGGGAGAGAGGACCTGGTAGGGGGTCAATTGCTCAACGTGCCCGCCTGCCCCGTTTTTGTAGAGGGCGGTGTAGATCTCCCCCTTTCGTGCATCCAAGAGGGGACAAATCCGGTAGGGGGTGAAGGGCAGATTGCAAGCCAGGGCGTCCAGGGTGGGAACACCTGCCACCGGCCTTGCAACGGCGAGGGCCAACCCTTTGACAGCGCTCAGTCCGACCCTCAGCCCGGTAAAAGAACCAGGGCCCAGGGAGACGGCTATACCATCTATCTCATGGAGATCAAGCCGCGCCTCAGCCAGGAGGGCCTCGATGGCGGGGAGCAATCCGGCGGAGAGGGTTTCCTCTCGATGAAGGGCGTACTCAGCCACTACCTCATCATCGGCGATGATGCCGAGGCTCGCGCAGGAGGTCGAGGTGTCGAGCCCCAAGATCTTCATCACTTGGCCCCCTGGGGAAGGATCCTCATGATGTCGTTGTAGAAGATGAAGGCCATGAGGAGGATGATAATGATCAAGCCGATCTGCTGCGCCAGCTCCAGCTTCTTTACGCTCAAGGGCCTGCCGATAATGGACTCCAGGGTCAGAAAGAGGAGGTGTCCGCCGTCGAGGATGGGTATGGGGAAGAGGTTTATGATGCCCAAATTGATGCTTATTACTGCGGTGAAGAAGATCAGGCTGAGAATGCCTTCTTGGGCCTGCTTACCGGCCATCTGGGCGATCAGGATGGGACCGCCGAGGGCTTGCTTGGCCGGAATGGCCCGCTGGATGACCTTGACGATGCTGAGCACTGTCAGCTTGGTGATAAGCCAGGTCTGGTAGAATCCCATGCCGATTGCCCTGTAAACGGGTTCCCGCTTGAGTATAAATTCACCGGATGAGATGATTCCGATTTGATAGGTCTTCACCTCCTCGCCGAAGATGTTCTTGACTGTCGCGGCTTGAGGGGTAACCCTTAAGGGGATGACCTTTTTCCCTCTCCGGACGGTGAGCCGCAGGTTTCTCCCCTCGCTCTTAGTGATAACCGAGGGGAGATCAGCCCATTGGGTGATCTTGACACCATCAACCTGGAGGATTACGTCGCCGGCTTGCATTCCTGCCTTTTGGGCAATGGATCCATCCACGACCTGTCCCACGACAGGGGGGGATTGCGGAATTCCCATGACGCTGTACAGCAGGGAGAAGATAAAGATGGCGAGCAGGAAGTTTGCCAGCGGACCCGCGAGGATGATGGCCATCCTCTTTCGCACGGGTTGATGGAGAAAGGCCCTTGCTTGCTCCTTCTTAGGGACCTTCTCTCGAGGATTATCTCCCAAGGGTTTCACATATCCCCCCAGGGGAAAGGCGGATATTTGGTACTCCGTCTCTCCTATCTTTGTGCCGATGAGCCTAGGCCCAAAGCCCAGGGAGAATTTTAATACCTTCACCCCTGCCAATTTGGCGACGAGGAAATGCCCAAACTCATGGATAAAGATCAAAATCCCCAGTACCCACAGAAAGGCTAAGATATAGATCATTGAGACACCTTTTGTATGAATGTTAGGACCTTTGCCTTGGCCCATCGATCCGCCTCAAGGGCAGCCTCTACATCGTGCAGGGGGGTTGCTTGATGCCTGTCCATCGTAGAGGCGACCACGTGCGGTATCCGGTCGAAGCTGATCCTGCCCTGGAGAAAGGCCTCCACCGCCACCTCATTGGCGGCGTTGAGCACCGCCGGCAAAGTTCCCCCTGTCTCGAGGGCCTGATAGGCCAGCTTCAGGCAAGGAAACTTTTCCACGTCGGGAGGATCAAAGGTCAGGTGGTTGAGCTCAACCAGATTGAGAACAGGGAGATCCATGAACAGCCTCTTGGGATAGGAGAGGGCATAGGCGATGGGGATCCGCATGTCGGGGATGCTGAGCTGAGCGATGATGGAGCTATCGACATACTCCACCAGGGAATGGACCACCCCCTGGGGATGTATCAGTACCTCGATCCGCTCAGAGGGGACGCGGAAGAACCAGTGGGCCTCGATGACCTCTAGGCCCTTGTTCATCAGGGTGGCAGAATCCACTGAGATCTTGGGCCCCATCCGCCATATGGGATGGGCCAGGGCCTCTCGGGGGGTTACCTTTTTGAACGCCTCGGCAGGCATGTTGTAAAATGGGCCTCCCGAGGCAGTCAAGATGATCCTCTTTATCCCCTCTCCTCCCAGCTTGCTTCCCAGGGCCTGAAAGATCGCGCTGTGCTCGCTGTCGATGGGTAAGATGGCAACGCCCTTTTCTTGCGCCTTCTTCACGATGATCTCACCGGCTGTTACCATCGATTCCTTATTCGCCAGGGCGACATCTGTGCCCTCCTCGATGGCGGCGAGCAGGGGAAGGATCCCGACCGAGCCCACCACCGCCGATACCACCAAATCCACGCCCGGAAAGGTGGCTGCTTGAATGAGCCCTTCCTCTCCGTATACCACCTCCACTCCCTCTGCCCTGAGGGAACTGGCACGTTCCTGGTCGAGGACAGAGACGAGGCGTGGTTTAAACGCGCGGATCTGCTCGCGCAACAACGGGAGATTCGTCCCCGCAGCAAGGACGAGGACCTCAAACTCCTCCCTGAACCGTCCCGCGATCTCGAGGGTATTGACCCCGACGGACCCGGTCGATCCCAGGATGGCCAGCCGCTTCATGATCCCCGGGAAACATCTTATAGGCCAAGAAGTAATACAAGAAAGGGGCGGCGAAGAGGAAGCTATCCAACCTGTCAAGCATACCCCCATGTCCGGGGATCAAGGTCCCCGAGTCCTTCACCTTGGCCCCCCTCTTGATCATCGATTCTGAGAGATCCCCCAACTGGCCGAAGAGGGCGATGCCTGTTGCCACCATAAGGGCATCCGCAATCATCAATGTCGGGAAGAACAAGGACCTACAAACGAAAACGGTAAGGATAGTCCCGACAAAGCAGGCGACAAAGCCCTCGATAGTCTTGTGAGGGCTGATCAAGGGGCTGAGCTTATGTCTGCCCAACCAGGAGCCGATAGCGAGGGCAAAGGTATCCCCTATCCACACCGTCGCCACGAGCAAGAGGACCCAGAAGACCCCCTGGGGCAATTTATTGATCAAGGTGATATGGGAGAGGAGGAAGGGGACATAGATAATACCGAGAAAGGTGATCCCAATGCGGTTCGGCAGCATGGAAAGTTCTTCGGAAAAAAAGGCATAAGCGAAAAAGAGGGCCAAGAGGATCACGGCCAAGAACAAGATGATCTCCCCATAGTGCGCCCACTGAAATAACCCGCAGAGGACGGCGCCGAGGGCGATCGCGCCGATCTTACTTCCGGCCCCACCCTGCGGCAGGGTCATATGATAAAACTCGTAGAGCCCCAAGACGGCAGCCACGGATACCATGATAGCGAGGACGTAGGGAGGGCCAAAGCGGATCAACAGCAGAAAAGGCGGGACGATGATCAATGCCGTTAACAACCTCTTAAGCATATCGAGACCTCTCAATACATTGACTGATAATGCCTGATCTTGCCCTCATCGACTCGCAGCGCCCTTCCGAATTTGCGCTGCCGTGAGACCAAAGCGCCTTTCCCTGTCCTGATAGGCGATGCAGGCCAGGATCAATTCTTCCTTGCCGAAATCAGGCCACAGGGTTGTGGTGAAGTAGAGCTCGGTATAGGCGATCTGCCAGAGGAGAAAGTTGCTGATGCGCAACTCTCCGCTGGTGCGAATCAGCAGATCCGGGTCCGGAATGTCTCTGGTGAAGAGATACCTGGAGAAGGTCTCCGGCGTGATATCATCTTTGGTGATCCTGCCCGCTTCTATGTCCGCGATGATTGCTCTGACGCCGGCGACGATCTCCGAACGCCCCCCATAGCTGAGGGCAAGGTTGACGATAAGGCCATCCTTGTGTCGGGTCATCTCCACTGTCTCCACGAGGAGATCGCGGATAGAGGTGGGGAGGTCCTCTAAGTCTCCGATGATATTAATGCGGATATTTCTCTTCTGCAACTCTTGTTGACGCTTCCGCAGATGGCTTTGCAGGAATCCCATCAGGGCATTTATCTCTTTTCGCGGGCGGCGCCAATTCTCCTTGGAAAAGGCATAGAGGGTCAGGATCTTGACACCAAGCTCTTCACATGCCTCTACCACCGCTTGGGCTGCCTCGAGCCCCCTCTGGTGCCCCTCTATCCTCGAGAGGCGTTGCTTCTGTGCCCACCGCCCGTTTCCATCCATGATGATGGCAATATGTCGGGGCATTTTTTCCGGATCGAGTCTCTCCATATCCCTTGCCTGAACTGTCATTATCCCGAATTAAGGGAGAATATTCCCTGAATTAATGCCCCTCGGGTTGGAAGACATGAAATATCCACTCGTTCCGGTGAAATCACACTTCACATCAAATGTAACACAAGTATCGGGGCTTTGCAATAAAGGAGACCATGAGGACTCATGAGGGATCGGCTATATTTTTAAAAGGGTGAGGGAGCAGAAGAGACTGCTCCCTCACTGTCTATACCTCAACGACCGCATCCACTGGGCAGACCTCCATACAGGTCCCGCACTCAGTGCATTCATCCTGCTTTATGACATATTTCTCCTCGCCTTCCTCGATGGCGTCTGCCGGGCACTCCTCAGCACAGGTTCCGCACGCCACGCACTCATCATTGATCTGATAAGGCACTGCTCTCACCTCCTTACTGTCATATTTCCATTATTTCCTTCTCTTTTGCCTCAATCACCTCATCTATTTTTTCGACGAAGGTATCTGTTGTCTTTTGTACCTGATTCTGCAATTGATGTAATTCATCCTCGGAAATATCCTTCCCCTTTTCCATTGTCCTCAGCTCTTCAATGACATCCCGCCTGATATTGCGAACACCGACCTTGCTGCTCTCACCCATCTTTTTGACCACCTTAACCAGCTCTTTTCTTCGTTCCTCCGTCAGCCTCGGGATGGTGATGCGTATAACCTTTCCATCGTTAGTCGGGGTCATCCCCAGCTCGGACTTCAGAATCGCCTTTTCTATCTCACCAAGTAAGGAATTATCCCACGGTTGAATGACGATGAGCCTGCTCTCGGGCACCGAAAGGGTAGCCGCCTGGTTGAGGGGGGTGGGGGTTCCGTAATAATCCACCCGGATGTCATCCAAGAGGGCTAACGAGGCCCTGCCCGTGCGCACCTTTCCCAGCTCCTTCTCCAAGGCGAGGATGGTCCTTTTCATCTTCATTTCACATTCTTTGATGGCCTGTGATTCCATAAGATCCCCTAACTAATCAACGTCCCTTCTTTCCCCCCTAAGATTATCCTCTGCATATTTCCTTTCACGGCACTATTAAAGACAACCAAGGGGAGTTGATGTTCCATACAGAGGGAGATGGCAGTAGCATCCATCACCCGCAACCTCCTCTGCAATACCTCCTGGTACGAGATGGCATCGAATTTCACTGCTGAGGGATTCTCTAAAGGGTCAGCATCATAGACGCCATCCACCTTCGTGGCTTTAAGGATAATTTCCGCCCCTATCTCCAGGGCACGCAGGGCAGCAGCTGTGTCGGTGGTGAAATAAGGGTTGCCCGTTCCGCCCACGAAAATGACCACCTTGCCCTCCTGGAGGGCCCTCAGGGCATGGCTGCGCACATAGGGGGTTACCATCTCACCTACGGGGACGGCAGACTGTACAGAGGTCAGGGTCCCTTGCCTCTCCAATGCGTCTCTCAAGGCCAGACCATTGATAATAGTGGTCAACATCCCCAGCTGATCCGCCGTCACCCGCTCTAAGTCATATTCAGCGGCCTGTGACCCCCGGATGAGATTGCCTCCTCCGATCACAACGGCGATCTCAACCTCTAGACCCCTCAGCTCTTGTATCTCCTCAGCCAACTCCCGTAAGGCCGCGGGCTCTATTCCTACCCCTCCCTCTCCTGCCAGGAGCTCACCACTGAGTTTTATCAGTATTCGTTTATAGGCGGGTTGCTTTTTCATTGAAGATGGCATAGTCAAGCCGTGGGGTCAACCGTCGTCTTCCCCCAAGATCTCCCCCAGTTGATACCTGGTGAAGCGCCGCACGGTAATATTCTCCCCCAACTTGGCTATGGTATTAGAGATGAAATCCTTGACGGTTATATCGGGATTCTTAATATAGGCCTGCTCCAGCACGCACTGTTCCGCAAAAAATTTCTCCAGCCTTCCTTCCACGATCTTATCCACCACCTTTTCCGGTTTGCCGGACGTCGCGGCCTCGGCCCGTAGAATCTCCTTTTCCTTCTCTATTACCTCCGGAGGGACGTCTTCCCGGCTGATAGCGATGGGATTCATGGCGGCAATGTGCATGGCGATCTCTTTCGCCAAGTTCCGAAAATCCTCCGTCCTGGCCACAAAATCCGTCTCACAGTCAATATCGACCAAGACCCCTATCTTGCCTCCCGGATGTATATACGAGGCAATAAGACCCTCGGCGGTCTCCCGCCCCGCTCTCTTCGCTGCCTTGGCTAAACCTTTCTTGCGCAGACAGTCGATGGCTTCATTAATGTTGCCCGCACACTCCAACAGGGCCTTCTTACAATCCATGACGCCAACCCCTGTCCTCTGCCTCAATTCCTTAATTGCACCCGGGGATATCTCCATCTCTCCTTGGCCTCCTCATCCTCCTCTGGTGGGATTAAATCTCCTCCTCGCGCTCTTTTTCTCCTCCAGCTTCCCCTACGGCCCTTTCATCAGGAGCGGTCTCTATCGGGGTCTCTTCCCCTGTTGCTCGTTGGAGTTCCTCCTCGCGGAGCCTCTTGCCTTCTATTGCTGCATCGGCAATCTTGGTGGCGAAAAGGCGGATGGCACGTATGGCATCGTCATTTCCCGGGATCACATAGTCTATCTCATCAGGATCACAATTGGTGTCCACAATGGCTACCGTGGGGACCCCTAACTTCCGCGCCTCACTAATTGCTATCCTCTCGCGTTTGGGGTCAACGATAAAGAGGGCCCCGGGAAATCGATCCATATCCTTGATTCCCCCGAGATATTTGCTCAGCTTGGCCCCCTTTTTTTGCAATTGTAAAACCTCTTTTTTAGGAAGCCTCTGAAACTCCTCATTCTTTTCCATTTTTTCCAGTTCCTTGAGCTTATCGATACTCTTCTTTATCGTTTGAAAATTGGTAAGGGTACCTCCCAGCCAACGATGATTGACATAGAACATGCCGCAGCGCGTAGCCTCTTCGTAGATGGCCTCCTGGGCCTGTTTCTTCGTTCCGACAAAGAGTATCTTCTCACCTTTAGCAACTTTATTCCGAATAAATTCATGGGCCACATCTAAAAATTTGACCGTTTGCTGCAAGTCGAGTATGTAGATACCGTTCCTCGCCCCAAAGATGTACGGTTTCATCTTGGGGTTCCAGCGCTTTGTCTGGTGGCCGAAATGAACCCCAGCCTCCAACAACTCTTTCATCGTAACGATGGACATAGGACCTCCTTGTGGTTGTATCTTCCGCCCCCTTCATCTCGTTTGGAACCCTCGTAGGCACCCCCAAATCGATCGGGGAGCGTGTTTAATGAGAATGACCTTTAGCATACCACCTCCCATTTTGCAAGAGAAAATTTTGGTCGGCGATCACACGGGTGACGCCAAAACCTTCCGTGGCGCCTTATTGCCAGGGAGGGATAATGAAACGATGCCTTGTCCGTTTTCCTTGAACCCTTCCCTTACTTCTGGTATACTATTTTTATATGGATAAGATTTCACGCATCGTAAAGAGGCTTTTCTTTGTAGACGGCGAGCCCAGAAGGCCCAAGATCATCGATCTCTATATCTTGAAGGAGATCTTGGTCCCCACCGGGATCGGAATGGGGATCTTTACCTTCATCTTCTTGGTGAGCAAACTGTTCCGAGTCACGGAGATGGTCGTAGAAAAAGGGATTCCCGTGATTTACGCGATAAAAATCTTTTTGTGTCTCATCCCGGCCTTTCTCGTCTTTGTCGCCCCCATGTCCCTCCTGCTCGGGATCCTCACGGCCCTGACGAGATTGTCCGCAGACAACGAGATCATCGCCCTCAAGACATCGGGGGTCGGGCTCTACCGGCTGAGCCCCTCCGTGATCTTTCTCTCAGTGATCACCTTTCTCTTCACCACCTTCCTCGTGTTCTATGCCGTGCCGTGGGGGAGTCAAAGCTTTCGTGAGACCATCTTTCAGGTTGCAGGGTCCCAGGGGAAGCTGGACGTGAAGGAACGCATCTTCACCGCCCCCTTTGGCGACTTGGTGATTTATGTGAATAAGGTCTCTCCAGGTGAAAAGGTGTTAGAGGGGATCATGATCTACGATGAGAGGGATCCTGAGATAAACAGCGCCATCGTTGCCCGCAGGGGGTATCTCACCCCCGATCCTAAAGAGCAAAAATTGGTGTTGCACCTCTTCGATGGGAGCATCCATTCTCAGGAGTTACAGGGGGAGACCTATCGCACCATCAACTTCAACACCTATCAGTTCACCATATTCCTGAAAGAGGAGATGGCAAAGGAACGCAAAAGGGCGAAGGTGCGGATGCTGGAGAAGGAGATGTCCATCCATGACTTGCGCGAGAAGATCAGGATGATGAGGGCAGAGGGGAAAAACGTCCGCCCTCAGCTGGTGGAACTCCACTTCAAATTTGCCATCCCCTTTGGCGCCCTCATCTTCGGCCTTGTGGGGCTCCCCTTGGGGGTGCAGCGCACGCAATCGGGGAGGTCGTGGGGCTTTGCCTTATGCGCCGTTGTCTTTCTCCTCTATTACGTCCTCTACTGTTTGGGAAAGGATTTGGGTGTGAGCGGGATCATATCCCCTGCTTTGGCTGCGTGGCTTCCCAATATCCTCTTCGGGGCCCTGGGGGCATATCTCTTTGTAAGGACGGCTCAAGAATCCCCCCTGCGGATCCTCTCTTGGGCGGACAAGGGAATGGAATTCTTGAGGGGAAAATGGAAAAGATTTTTCCGCGAGATGTAGATAAATCCTCGAAGCAACTCCCCCTGCCTCTTGACAATGCGAAGCGTATGAGACCGCAGGGATTAGGAGGTATGAGAATCCTCAGCCGTTACATCGGCAGAGAGTTCTTGAAGCTCCTTGCCCTTTGGGTATTCTCCTTCTTCATGATCTTTTTCGTCGTGGAGCTCTTCGAAAGGATCAATGCCATCATCGTCAATAAAGCCCCCTTGTATCTGATCCTGGAGTATTTCCTCTATACCATCCCCCTTTTTCTTACTCAGACCCTTCCCTTTGCTACCCTTTTGGCCGCCTTGATCACTTTGGGGGTCCTCGCGCGGAACAATGAGGTCGTGGCCATGAAGGCACACGGCGTCAGTACCTATCGGATCATGTTCCCCCTCTTAGTCCTTGCCGCTACGGTCACCGCCTTTATCTTCCTCTGCAACGAGACCATTGTCCCCTACGCCGCCCGCAAGGCCAGCTATATCTGGTCGGTCAAGGTGAAGAAGGAAGAGGAACGGGCCTTTTTCCAGCTGAACAAGATCTGGTACCGCGGTGAAAATGCTATCTATAACATTCGCCTGCTCGAGCCGAAGAAAAATATCCTCCAGGGGGTGACCATCTATTATTTCGACGAGGCATTCAACCTCCGCCAGCGAGTGGACGCCCGCGAGGCCCACTGGAACGGGAATAGGTGGACCTTTTATCAGGTAGCCATGAGAGATTTTCTTCCGGGAGGGGAGGTGAGGACGGAGATCTACGATGAGAGGGATATCCCCATACCCGAGAGGCCGGAGGACTTTAAGAAGGGGATGCAGGACCCAAATGCGATGACCTATGGGGAACTCAAGGAATATGTAGAGAGGCTCAGGAGCGACGGATACGATCCCACTCGCTATGTCGTTGACCTCCACAAAAAGGTCTCCTTCCCCTTTTTGACCCTGATCATGATCTTGATGGGGAGTCCCCTGGCACTGGCGGCGAGCCACGGCCGCGGCGGGGGGATCGCTCAGGGGGTGGGGATCAGCGTAGGCATCGGCTTCATCTATTGGGTGGCCTTTGCCATCTCCGTCGCCATGGGATACGCCGGGACTTTCCCGCCTTTCATCGCCGCCTGGGCACCCAACCTATTCTTCGGCCTCATCGGGGGTTTTATCCTCGAGAGCATCCATCAGTAAACCGCCATGAGCGGTTCGCCGGTAGGAGGGTTTTCGCCATGGCCATCATGGAGATCAGCGTCGTGCCGATAGGCACCGAGAGCACCAGCGTGAGCCCATTCGTCGCCGAGTGCGTGAAGATAGTAGAGCAGCAAGGGTTGACGTACGAGGTTACCTCCATGGGGACAGAGGTGGAGGGTGCGGTGGATGATCTGCTCACACTGGCAGCGCAGATGCACCAAGCACCCTTTACGCAAGGGGCCCAGCGGGTGCTTACCATCATCCGGATCGATGAACGCCGGGACAAAGAATTGCGGATAGCAGGGAAGAAGGCGGCTGTCCTCAAGCGGCTCAGGGAGATGGGGATCGAACGGTGACCACCGTATAGGAATCCAGAGCGATATATTTTCGCGCTACCCGCAAGACATCTTCTCCGGTCACCTGCTCTATCTCACGGGAATATCTTTGGTAGAAATCCCCCCCGAGGCCATACCGTTCATCGAAGGCCATGGCAGATGCCATGGCACGGGGACCCTGGAGATCGATCGCATAATTCCCGATGAGATACGCCTTGGCCTGCCTCAGCTCCTCCTGACTGATCCCCCTATCCCGTACTTCTCGCAGGATCCTCTCGATCCCCTGGCGCGCCTGCTCTACCTTGGGAGGACTGGTGGCCAGGTACACCCCCAGATAGCCGGGATCGAGATCAGAGCGAACAAAAAAGGCCGTCACATAGGCCAGTCCCTCTTTATCCCGCAATTGGGTGAAGAACCTCCCCCCCTGCCGGCCCAGGGCGGCTTCCAAGACCTCTAAGGGGAAGCGGTCCTGGTCATGTAAGGTGGTACCGAGGAAGCCGAGGGCGATGTGGACCTGTTCCTTCTCCCGCACCACCTCTTCCCGCTTCTTGATCCCGCTGGTCTTGAGCTCCTGGGGGATGGGAGGGGGAGAAAAAGAGGCCCTGCGCATCCCGCGCAAGGCGCCTCTGACCGACGTGAGTACCTCCTCCCACCTCGCATCCCCGACAATGGCTACGACCAGATTCTGGGGAAGGACATATCGCTTATAGTATCTCCTGAGATCCCGCCGCTTGATGCGTCCTATCGTCTCCTCGGTACCCAGGACGCTCAAGCGATAGGGATGCCTTTCATAGAGGGTCTCCCTCAGGAGCCGCATGGTCCACCCCACCATACTATCCCGCTCCCTCCCCAGGCCAGCCAGGACCTCACCCCGTATCTTTTCCACCTCCTCCCGTGGGAAGGATGGTTTGGCAATCACCTCGGCCACCATGCTTAGAAGCTGCGGGAAGTCCTTGCTTAAACCCTTGGCCTGCACGCCGAAGCTGTTGCGCCCTGAAAACGTTCCCAGGGTTGCCCCGATGGAATCCACCTCCTGGGCCAACTCTTGGGCGCTGTGTAGCTCGGTACCCCTCGTCAACATCTCGGAGAGGAAGTGGGTGATGCCTGCCTCTTTCTCCTTTTCAAATCTTACCCCTCCCAGGAAGACGCCGGCAATCCCCACCACGGGCACTGTGTGGTCCTCTTTAAAAAGCAGGGTGACGCCATTCTCCAGCACGGTCTTTTTTATCCCCTCAGTCTCTTTTGCAACGGGCGGCGCCTTGCCCAAAGCTGCCATTGATAACTCCAGGGCGTGGCGGTCCAGGGCCTCCTTTTCCCCTTCGGGCACCAGTACGCATAAGGTGAGGTTTTCCAGGCGCAGGTATCTCCTTGCCACTGCCGTGATCTCTGCAATCCCGACCCGGGAGATCTCTTGCAGATACGCTTCCTCTGTGGTCGCATTCCCCCTGATCATCTCAAAGTAACCGAGCTTCCCCGCCTCACCCTGTACTGTCTCGCGGTCATAGGTGAAATCCGTCTCCACCATGACCTTGGCCTTACGCAGCTCCTCTTCATCGACCCCTGCATCCTTTATCCGGGAGAGTTCCCCGGCAATGCCTTCGATCCCTTGCTGAATGTCCCCCGGCTGAAACGCCCCACCGATTACGAAGAGCCCCGGGTCCTTGGGGGTGTAGGCATAGGCATATATGGAGCTGACCAACCCTTGCCTGAGCCTCAATGCCTTTTGCAGCCGCGAAGATTCCCCCTGTCCGAGGCAGACAGCCAAGAGATCGAGGGCAACGGCGTCCTTATCCCTGATGCCGGGGATGTGGAAGCCCAGGGCAAAATATCTCTCCTTGATCGCCTTCTGCGTTACACAGGAGCGAAAGGAGCCTTGCGAATGCTCCTGGGGCCTTCCCCTCACGGGGAGGGGACGCGCAGGCGAGGCAAAGAGCTCCTTGAGCCTGGATAACAACGGCGAAGCAGTAAAGTCACCCACTCCTACAAAGACCATATTCTTCGGGCGATACCACGTCCTATAGTAGTCAAGGACCCGCTCCCTGCTGAACCCCCTCACCGTATCCGCATATCCAATAATGGGTCTCCCATAGGGGTGGCGCCGGAAGCTCTCTTTGAAGAGAGACCGGTGGAGGAAGTTTTCCGGGTCGTCCTCACCCATCCGGATCTCTTCGATCACCACCTCCCTTTCTCGCGCCAGTTCCTGCGCATCGAAGGAAGGATGCTGGATGGCATCGGCCAAAACCTTCAACCCCTTTTCCTGGTAACGGCTGGTGATCACCACGTGATAGACGGTGTTCTCATAGCTGGTATAGGCATTGATACGCCCCCCGTACTCTTCTATGGCCCCTGCTATTTCCTCTGACCTCCTGTCATTCGTCCCCTTGAAAATCATATGTTCGATGAGGTGCGATATCCCCGCCTCAGTGGGGCTTTCGTCGGCACTTCCTACCTCCACCCATACCTGAAAGGCGACGACTGGGGCTGAATGGTCCTCCAGCAGCACCACCCGCATGCCGTTCTCCAGCCTGCCTCTCATAATCTCCCCGGCGCCGTCCTTGGTAAAGCCATCGGTGGGGAGAAGAAAGGCCAGGAGAGCTACAACAGTCAGAATAGCCAGAGACGTTCTCTTCATGGATCTCACCTCCATTAACGATCCTTGATAAAACTATGCCTCAGCCTCTCCCTTGTCAAGGATCCTTAACTGGGCTCTCTCCTGCTTGATTTTCCCCCCGCAATCAAGCTAGAATACAGGAAACGGGGGTGAGCGTGATGGCCACTGTGATCAAGGGGATCGATTGGGATACCTTTCAACAACTGCGTGGGAGTGAAAAGAAAGAATACTTCACGCGGGATGAAAACATCTTCCACATCATCATGGCCCAGCAATTCGACCGCACCTTACTCGACGAGATATGTGAGCTGACCACCAAGATCAGGGGGATCTCCAAGGGGAACAAGGGGATTGCCTTTCTTCTGTCCCTGCTGCAGGGGAAGAGGGCGATGCTGTACTTCGTCCAACCCTCCACGAGGACCTTTCTCTCCTTCATGGCCGCCTGCCAGGTCCTGGGCATGCAGTGCTCGGAGGTGAGGGATACCGCCACCTCTTCGGAGATGAAGGGGGAATCGCAAGAAG
>MGQS01000099.1:15138-22164 GCA_001797905.1 Deltaproteobacteria bacterium RBG_16_54_11
CGGACCTTCAGCAGCTATGTAGACCTCATCGTGATGCGCCACCCCCAGGCGGGGTTCGCCGAGAGGATCGCGTTTCTCCTGAACCAGATCAGCAGACCGGTACCCGTCATCAACGCCGGTTCGGGGAAGGATCAACATCCCACCCAGGCCCTGTTGGATATTTACACGCTCCATCGCTCCTTTGAGAACTACGGGGGGATTGACGGCAAGAGGATCGCCTTTGTCGGTGATCTGAAGAGGGGCAGGACCGTGAGATCCCTGGCATATCTCTTACGGAACTACAGCGGTGTCAAGCTCTACTTCGTCGCCCCCCAAGAGTTGCAGATGGAGGAAGACCTTAAAGGATACCTCCAGGAGCAACAGGTGCAGTTTGAGGAGAGGGATAACCTCAAGGAGGTCATCCCCTCCGTGGATGCCGTCTACATGACCCGGATCCAAGATGAATATGATGAGGCAGGAGAATCGAAGCGGATAGACTACTCCGCGTACTACTTTAAGAAAGAATACTTGAAGATCCTGCCTCCCAATACCATCATCATGCACCCCCTGCCCAGGCGGGACGAATTACCCCGGGAGATAGATGCGGATAAACGGGCCATATATTGGCGTCAGGTGCGCAACGGCATGTGGGTCCGGGTAAGCCTCATCGCCCAGATATTTCGCAAGGACAAGGACATCAAAGAGTACTAGTGGATGAGGCTGCCGATCCTCTTCCAACGAACCTTTGACGCAAGAGAGGGAGCCCGCCAGTCCCACGACCAATACATGATAAAGGCCCTTCCCAATACATCATCGAGGGGTACGTACCCCCAATAACGACTGTCTTCGCTGTTGTCCCTGTTATCCCCCATGACAAAGAGCGAGTTCGGAGGGACCATTTTCGGCCCATAGGTATCACGGGCCGACGGTCCCCACGAGCTGAAAACCCCCCAGGGGTCTTCGATAAGGCGATCGTTGATATAGATCTTCCGCTCCCTGATCTCCACCTGGTCCCCCGGAAGCCCAATGACCCGCTTGATGTAGTCCTTGCTCCGATCGTTGGGGAAGATAAAGACGATAACATCCCCCCGCCGGGGTTTGGAAAAGGCGAATACCTTTTTGCCGATCACGGGTATCCTGATACCGTACATAAACTTGTTGACCAGGATATGATCACCGACCAGGAGGGTCGGCTCCATGGAGCTGGAGGGGATCTTGAAAGCCTGGACCACGAAGCTCCTGACAAAGAGGGCAATGACCAACGCAATGACGAGGGTCTCTGCATATTCCCTCACCTTGCTCTTTTTCTTCACCGCAGACATTCGCTCAATACCTCCTTTCACCTGACCTGTAAGAGGGCCAAGAAGGCCTCTTGAGGGAGAACTACCTTCCCCGCTCGCTTCATCAGCTTCTTTCCCTCCCGTTGCCTCTCCGACAATTTGTTCTTTCTGGCACCATCACCCCCGGAGCACTCGGCAGTCACCTGCTTGTGCAAAGGGGGGATTTTTCCCCTCGCAATAATCCTACCTCCGCAGCCGCCTGGATCACCTTCTCGAACATCTGCCGGGGGTGCGATGACGGAGTAGTCTCTTGTCCGCGAGAGATCTCCGCTCATGGTCCTGATACCACCTTGGTCCCTTCGATGTTTTCCTCAACGGAGATCCGTTTCCGGGCCGCCTGGGCCTCCTGCAGCGTCGTATATCCCCCCAGCCTCACCCTGTACCACAAGCCCATCCTCTCTATCTGCACGGGGACTACGTGGACTGCATATCCCTTTTTTATCAATCTGCTCTTCAGACCTTCGGCCGTTGCCTCTTCCTTGAACGAGGCAACCTGAACAAAGTAGAGCTCCTTGGGGGCCGGGGTCTTCTTAGTCTCCTCAGCCTTCGCGGTCTTTGGCGGAGGCGCCTTTGTCTCCCCCTTTTTTACCGTCTGCTCCTTGTGCGTCTCTTTCCCCGCACCCTCTTTTTTCGTCAGGGTCTCATAAAAAGTAAACCGCATCCGCTCATCTTTTTTCTCTGCGGGAGGAGATGACTTGTCTCTCTCGCTTCCATCCGTGCCTTTCTTTTCCTTCGTGGTGGCCATCGGAGAAGCTGCTTCTTGGGCAATACGCACCCGCTCTCGCTCCATCTGTATCCCCACTTTGACCCCCCCGATGAAGATCGCGAAGGCGAAGATCATACCCCCCATAATGACGAAGAACCTCTTGACCTGGGTGCGTTTTTGTCCCCTGGGGACACCCCTGGGAATGGATTCCTTATAGTCTTTCATCACATCTCCGCCGGCGCTGCTATTCCCAACAAGCCCAATGCACTGCGCACAACCCCCTGAATGACCTTGACCAAGAGGAACCGCGCCTTCGTCAGCTCTCTGTCATCTGAGATGATTCGGTGTTTGTTGTAGTAGCTGTGGAAGATGCCGGCCAAGTCCTGCAGGTAAGAGGTCAAGCGGTGGGGTTCCAAGGCGAGGGCCATCCCCTCCACGAACTCGGGGAAGATGGCTACCCGTTTAGCCAGCAACCTTTCCTCGGGGAGGCGCAGCAGGGCAATATCGACGTTGTCGAAGGTCGGTATCTCTACCCCTTTTTCCGCAGCCTTTTTAAAGATACTGGTTACCCTCGCATGGACGTATTGCACATAATAGACGGGATTCTCCACCCCTTCCTTCTTGGCCAGCTCCAAATCAAAATCCAGAGGGGAATCGGCCCGGCGCAACAGGAAAAAATAACGGCAGGCATCCACCCCCACCTCCTGTATGACCTCCTTTAAGGAGGTGAATTCCCCTGTCCGGGTGGACATGCTCACCTGTTTTTTATCCCGCAATAAGTTCACCAACTGCACGAGGATAACCTTAAAGATGGATTTGTCCAACCCCAGGGCCTGAACGGCAGCCTCCATGCGGGGTATATAGCCATGGTGGTCGGCCCCCCAGATATCCAGCAAGAGATCATAACCGCGATCATACTTGTCTTTGTGATAGGAGATGTCCGAGGCGAAATAGGTTGTCGCGTCGTTGCCCCTGATCACCACCCTATCCTTTTCATCGCCAAAGAGGGTACTCTTAAACCAGAGGGCCCCTCCATCCTCATACAGGTACCCTTTGCCTCGCAGTTCTTCCAAAAGCCGAGGGGCCAGGCCGCTAGAGTATAAATCCGTCTCGCGATACCATCTATCGAAGCGGACCCGGAACCGTTCCAAATCGTCCTTGATCCACCCTAAGATGAGGTGAGCGGCTTTTTCCCCCATGAGATTGATAACGTCCTCTTTCGGAGCACTGAGATACTTATCCCCTTCTTCTTTTTTGATGTCGTGGGCGATCTCCCTGATGTATGCGCCCTGATACCCATCGGGGGGAAAAGCAACCGCTCTTTCCCACTCCTCTAGGTACCGACTGTACACGGATTGCCCCAGGAGCTGCATCTGCGTGCCTCTGTCGTTGACATAATACTCCCGTTCAACCTTGTAACCGACCTTCTCCAAGAGGTTGGCAAGGGAGTCTCCAAAGGCGGCGATCCTCCCATGTCCGATGTGTAAGGGGCCGGTGGGGTTAGCGCTGAGAAATTCTACCAACGCGCGCTTCCCTTTCCCCAACTCCCCTGCACCATACCGCTCCCCCTGCCGGTCCGCCTCCCGTAAAAAATAATGCCAATATGCCTCCTTGAGAAAGAAGTTTATGAAGCCCGGCCCGGCCACCTCTATCCGCTCGATGATCCCCTCCGCGTCTTCTATAAACCTGACGATGGTCTCGGCAATGGCTCGGGGAGCCTTCTTGGTATGGGAGGCCATGGCCATGGCAACGTTGGTCGCGTAATCGCCATGCCTCTCGTCCCTGGGGTATCCAACGATGAGGGGTGGAAGCGCGCCCTCGGGCAACTCTCCTCGCTCCTGCGCCCTTGCAATGGCCCGCCTGATGATCTCGTTCAATCCCTTTTTCACGTCACTCCTGCCGAGCCAGGAGAGAATAAGCCTCCGGCCTTCGATCTTTTAAGAAGGGCCACTCCTTCCGCACCCTCGATATCTCATCGAGGGCAATCTCTACGAGGAAAATCCCCTCCTGGAGGCCTGTCGGTTCATCGACGAGGTCTCCCTCCGGGGAGATGCAAAAGCTCATACCGTAGAAATCCTGTTTCGGCTCGCTCCCTACCCTGTTTACCCGCATGATGAAGAGCCCATTGACAATGGCGTTCGCTGCCAACACCTTCAGCCAGCGTTGTTGGGAGGCGAAGGCGGCGGCGGTGGGAGCAAAGACAATTTGAGCTCCCTGCAGGGCTAAATATCTGGTTCCCTCAGGAAAAAAGTTATCCCAACATATCTGCACACCGATCTTTACGAGGCCCAGATCGAACACCGGAAACCCCTTGTCGCCAGGAGAGAAATAAGCCCGCTCCTCCCAGAGGGGGATTTGGGGGACGTGGATCTTCCGGTAGGCGCCTGCGATCTCCCCTCGCTGATCGATTACGGCAGCCGTGTTAAAGTACCGATCGCCAGCCCTCTCGAAAAACGGACAGATCAGGGCGACCTCCTTTGCCTTGGCCAAGGTCTTCATGATTGCCACCGTAGGGCCATTCAGATCCTCAGCCAAGAGGAAGTTATCTTCATGGATATCTCTGGGGAACCAGTGGGTGTTGAATAACTCCTGAAAGCAGATGATCTGCGCGCCTTTTTCGGCGGCGAGCTCACCCATCCGCAAGGCCTTCCGGACATTATCATCCTTGTCCTCTCGGCAGACCATCTGTATGCCAGCGATCTTAATACCCATAAGCCTCCCTATCCAGAGAATGGAACACGTTACATCAAATATCCTTCCGTTGTCAAATGCCCATCCGGCGGTATTTGTGATCGATGATTTTCCGGGAAAGTTCTCCTTGACATCATCCCCAAAGAGGTTTATAAAAGAACACTCTGTAGAAGGGAGAGAGAATGTCCAGGGTCTGCGAGATATGCGGCAAAAGTCCCATCACGGGCAATAACGTCAGCCATGCCAACAATAGGACCAAAAGGGTTTGGCTCCCAAACCTCCAAAGGGTACGAATCCTTCATGACGGCAAGGTAGCCAGGATGAGGGTGTGCACCAAGTGCATCAAGGCGGGACGGGTCGTCAAGGCCCCACGGGTCCCTGCCACCCCTTAATCCGCTCTACCTTCAGCACCCCCGCTATCTTCTGCAAGGCATTGATCACCTTCTTGAGATGCTTTAAGTTCCCGATCTCAATATCGAAGGTGCTTTCGGCATTGCCGTCATCGGTGGTCTTGATATGGGCCCCGGTGATGTTGACCTTATTGCCGGAGATCGAGGAGCTGATGGCAGCCAGCATCCCCTTCTTGTCGGCAGAGTAGATCCGAATCCTCGTGGGGAAGGTGGAATCCCCATCGAGTGCCCACCGCGCTTCGATGCGTCTCTTGGTGTCGGCCGTGAGGGCATTTACGCAATCCGTTGTGTGGATGGTTACCCCTCTCCCCCTCGTGATAAAGCCCACGATTTTGTCCCCCGGCAGGGGATTGCAACAGCCGGCAAAGCTCATGAGGACGTTATCTATCCCGTCGATCTTGACAAAACCTTTAGGCCGGCTGGTCATTCTCTTGATGACTTTTTCCAGCCTTCCTTCCTCCTCTTTTTTCTCATCCATCCTGAGCTTCTCCGGGGCTAGGCGTCCGATCACCTGCTGAGCAGTGATCTTGCCATAGCCGATGGAGGCCAGGAGTTCCTCACCACTGGTGAGGCTGAATTCGCGGGCTACCTTCTCCACAGCTCCCGACTTCCAAAACGTGGAGAATTTCAAATCGAATTTCTTAAAATCCCGCTCGCACACATCCCTGCCCAGGGCAATGCTCTTCTCCCTCTGCTGGGCCTTTATCCATTGCAGGATCTTGGCCTTCGCCCGTGAGGTCTTCACAAATTTCAACCAGTCTCGGCTGGGGTGGTGTTTGGCAGAGGTGGCGATTTCTACCGCATCCCCGTTTTTAAGCTGATAATTGAGAGGCACAAGACGGCCGTTCACCTTTGCCCTCACGCATTGATGCCCGACGTCAGTATGAATGCTGTACGCGAAATCAACCGGGGTGGCTCCTGTGGGGAATTCCTTCACCTCCCCGTTCGGGGTGAATACATATACCTCGGTGGGGAAGAGGTCCACCTTGACCGTTTGGAGAAACTCCCGGTTGTCCTCCAGGTCCGTCTGCCACTCGAGCAGTTGCCGCAACCAGGAGAAGCGTTTCGCGTCTTCCTCGGTAATCTTTCCGTTTTCCTTATATCTCCAGTGTGCGGCGATCCCTTCTTCCGATATCCGGTGCATTTCTTGGGTCCTGATCTGAATCTCTATTCTCTCACCATAGGGACCGATGACCGTGGTATGGAGGGATTGGTACATATTACCCTTGGGAAGGGCTATGTAATCCTTAAATTTCCCCGGAACAGGGAGCCAGAGGGAGTGAATGATTCCCAAGCTTTCATAACACTCCTTGACGGTTCCCACGATAATCCTGAAGGCAGTGATGTCGTATACTTCATGAAACTCGACCCCCTGACGCCGCATCTTTTGGTAGATGCTGGAGAGTTGTTTGACCCTCCCGGTTACCTGTCCTTTGATGCCGAGTTCATTGAGTTTCTGTGTGATGATCCCCCTTACCTTTTCCACATACCTCTCCCGCTCCTTTTTGGTTTTGGCCACCTTCTGGGAGAGCTCCTTATAAGCCTGAGGTTCTAAGTAACGGAAGGCCAACTCCTCCAATTCCGTCTTGATCCAATCTATGCCGAGGCGGTTGGCAATGGGGGCATAAATTTCCAGGGTTTCCTGGGCGATCTCCCGTTGCTTCTGGGGATCGAGAAAGTGGAGGGTACGCATGTTATGGAGTCTATCGGCAAGCTTAATAAGAATTACCTTGATGTCCTTGACCATGGCCAAGATCATCTTGCGAAAATTCTCGGCCTGCTGTTCTTCACGGGTCTGAAAGCTTATCTGGCTGATCTTGGTCACCCCATCCACCAAGTGGGCTATCTCGTCGCCGAAATGCTCCTTGACTTCTTCCAAGGTGGTCAGGGTGTCCTCGAT
>MGQS01000099.1:22210-34717 GCA_001797905.1 Deltaproteobacteria bacterium RBG_16_54_11
TGGTCAAGATACCCGCCACCTCCAGCGGATGGATGAGGTAGGGCTCGCCCGAACGGCGCACCTGCCCTTGGTGGACCTTGGCCGAGAAGACATAGGCCTTCTCCAGGAGCCCAAGGTCTGCCGAGGAATTATAGGATTCGACTTGTTCCGCTATCTCGTTAAATCTAAGCATTTGTAACTATGACCAAAGGGTCACCTCCGGTATTATATGCTTTGCCCTGTGAAAGGGCAAGACTCCCCACCGGGCCATCCATACCCCGGTGGAGCAAGTGCGATTGCTATTGCCTGAGCACCAACGGTATGATAGTAGAGTACGTATCTGAAAAGGAGCCAGCGTGGCACGCATGACCTTTTGTCCGCAGTGTGGTCAGCGGCTGATCGTGCGCATCATTGAGGGGCGCGAACGTCCACACTGCGCTCGTGAAACAGGCGGCTGTGGATTTATTGACTTTGGACAGTATTCGCTCGGGGTCGGGGGGATCGTCATGAACGACGATGCTGCCAGCCAGCACGCCATCCTTCTCATTCAGCGCAATCAGGAGCCAAACCGCGGCTCTTGGACCCTGCCGGGCGGGTTTGTCGAGAGCGATGAAACGGCCGAAGCCGCGGTTGTCCGCGAAGTGGAGGAGGAAACCGGCCTGCGCTGTGAGATCGTCGGCCTCGCCGGGTTTCGCAACCGCCCCGATCCTGACGTCAATACCAGCTATGTGGTATTCCTCCTCCGGAGGATCGGCGGGGAGCTCATCCAAGGGCCCACTGCCGAGATCATCCAGAGGGGTTTTTATTCCCTCACCCAGGTTCGGACGATGGATCTCCTGACGCCGCTGTCTCGGGAACTTGCGGTTGCTGCCCTCAGCGGCCAGCTCTGCATCCTGCACGCCGTTACCGTCCCGGGCATGCACGGCCGTCCGCCTGTTACGCTCTTTATATGAAGCATAATGACATAGAAAATCTGCATCAAGGCATTGTAGAAAGACCTGCACAGAGTAATACTACGAGCGCTATAAGCCCTTGTCTCGCTCCTTCCCTGGCAATTATGTCTATACCCATCTACCCTTGGGACTAAAAAAGGGATTGACTCGCCGGCGCAAATATGTTAAGGCAAGGCATCTAATACTGCTTAGTGATATCTTTGAAAGTTTAGAAGGTTATTTCCTCAAAGAGAAGCCCTCTGGAAAGGAAGTAGCCCAACGTACCTAACAAGCAAAGGGTTCAAGTGCTTATGAGATTATTGGAGCCGCTGCCATACAAAAATAAGGCATCAAAAATTCCTAAAAATGAGACAAGATGAGCGATTTATCAAGGCAGCGTTATGTGTCATCGTGTGCGCCGTTTTTTTCTCTGCGCAGGTTGCCTTTGCCGCTGAGGAAGTAACCATTGTGGGAATGGTAACCGAGCAGGGGATAGTGACTTACGATGGCCAGGTTTATACTGTCGTGGAGAACAACATGGGCAAGGAGGTAATGAGGCTTCTCAATAGAAAAGTAGAAGTAATAGGCAAAATCATAGAAAGGGGTGATGGGAGGAAAAGTATTGAAATAAGTAATTATGGGATATCAGAGTAACGATCACAAAAAAAGGATAAAAAAACAAAGGAGGTAACACGTTATGAAAAAGATCATGGCCGTAGTACTAGCACTCTCCGTTTTTGCAGCATTCAGCTTTTTAGCCGGTTGTAAGAAGGCGGAAGAGCCCAAAGCTCCTGAGCCTACAAAAGAGGAACCGGCACCGATGCCGGCAAAGTAGTGCTGCTAACAACGCCATGAAGGATTTACCTACGAACGGCTAGGTCCCTTCATGGCGTTGTTTTTTATTTTATCCGCACCTTGAGATAAAGATCGCCCTTGACACCTTCGGCCTTCAGGCGCCCCATCCCTTGCAGCCGCACTGTGGTTCCCTCCGATACCCCCGCGGGTATGTTCACGAAGAAGGTCCTCTTGTTGCAACCATGGGCGATGTTAACCAGTTTGCGTCCTGCCGGCCGGGCCTCCCGCTCGCTCACCGAGATGAACCCATAGAGATCAAGGTTATCTCCCGAGTCAACGGGATTGATCATTTAGAGGCGCGGCGTCGTCCGCTTCCTCGTCAATCTTTTGATTTTTTCACTCACATCCCTTTTCGGCGCCTTCTCCAAAAGCTTCACAAAGACGATGCCGAATAAAAATCCCCCAATATGGGCCCACCAGGCAACCCCACCGGGTTGCCCCGCATTACCTGCAGCGCTCAGAAACTGAAAGAGGAACCAGATGCCGAGAAAGATGAATGCGGGCACCTCAATAAAGGTGAAGAAGAAAAGAAGGGGCAGCAAGGTCAGTATCTTTGCCCGGGGATAGAGTATAAGGTATGCTCCCATCACGCCCGCAATGGCGCCGCTGGCACCGATAGTGGGTGCGTTCGAGTGCCAGTTGAGAGCGAGATGAGAGGCTCCGGCAGCCAAACCGCATAACAGATAAAAGACGAGATAGCGGAGATGCCCAAGCCGCCCTTCCACATTGTCCCCAAAAATATAGAGGAACCACATATTGCCCACGAGGTGCAGAACCCCGCCATGTAAGAACAACGAGGAAAGAAAAGGGAGCATCTGCTGGCTCATGGTGAAATATGCCGCACTGTGCGGATCAGCGTACCGGGCAGGCACAAGCCCGTAGAGATAGATGAATTCCTTGAGCTTCTGCCCTTGGACCAATTCAATAATAAACGCCAGTACGGTGATTGCAATAATACTATTGTTGATGACAGGATATTTCTCAGATCGATTGGTATCTCGAATCGGTATCATTACGCTATAAGGCTAACAAAGTCTCGTGACGCCGTCAATGAGATGGCCTAGTTATCCGGCGCTCTATAGTTGATAAGAAATATTGCGATTAACAGGAGGGAGATGGTAAAAAATGCTTCATTTTCAACTACAAAGGGCTTTTCTCAGCCATTGACAGTTCATTGAGCTTGTGCTATTTCTTCAGAACATTGCTGGGAAACGAGGTTTGAGCTTTTTCTCTGTAAGGCTTTACCATAAAACACCTCCAAACATAATTGAGGCATTAAAAGAACGTAAGTATTCGGCTTGGCAATAGAAGTGGCTGTGCGGTTTATCATGTGTTTCATGCTGGGTTGAGGCGTACGATGAGGTAGCCGGAACGCTTCCGGAAGACGCTGACGCGCGACAAGAAGAGGGGTGCTGTAACAGAGGTCGCCTCTTGGAGGAGGGGCGCAGCATGGAAGACAAAGAAAAGACGAAAGAGCAGCTCCTCAATACATTAGAAAAACGGCAGCGCCGCATTGCCGAACCTGAGATTTCAGAGATTGAGCGCAACGGAGTAGAGGAGGGGCTCAAGACTGAAAAGGAAAAATTTCAGGTCTTGGTGGAAGAAACTCCGCTGGGGGTGTCCATCATCGGGGCAGACGGCCGCTATAAATACATCAACTCCAAGTTCACCGAGATCTTCAGATATACCCTGGAAGATATTCCCACAGGACGAGAATGGTTCCACAAAGCATACCCCGATGAGGAATATCGTAAACACGTTGTTGCTACCTGGATCAACGATCTGAAAAAAGCAAGGCGAGGCGAGTCCAGACCCAGAACATTTACCGTGAGGTGTGGAAACGGTTCAGAAAAAGTGATTTTTTTCAGGCCGGTGGCGATGGAGTCTGGAGATCAGTTTGTTATTTACGAAGATGTTACTGAGCGCGGGCGGGCGGAGAAAGAGCTCAAAAAACACAAAGATCACTTAGAGGAACTGGTGAAAGAGCGTACCATCGAACTCACCAGGGCCAATAAAGAGCTACAACAGGAGATCGCCGAACGCAAGCGCGCGGATGATACTCTCAGGTCCTTTCAATCAGATCTTCAAGCAAAGAAAGATTCACTGGAGCTCCTTAATACTATTGCCGATAGAGTGTATGGTTCTCTCGATCTTCAGACGGTGGCCGAGCGGGCCGTGGCCTCCATGATGAATTACGGTCAATCCCCTTATGTCGGTATTTTTGCTTTGAACGAAGAAGCACGTTGTCTCGAAGCGCTCTATCTCATCGGATTCAGTGAAGAACTGCGCCGAGAAATGATGAGATTGCCGCTCGACGAAAGCCCGAACGGCCGCACCATCGCTCGAAAGGAGATCGTTACCAGTGTTGATATTACGCGCGACGATCTTGTTGAGCCGGGTGTAAAGCAGGGTCTACTCAAGCAGGGGTTTAAAGGTATCATATCGGTCCCCCTGCTCTTTCAGGATCGGGTCTTAGGGGTCATAAATCTCTTTTTTAAAGAGCAAGCCCCTGTCCTGACAGATCTTGAGCAAAAAACCCTCATGAATATCGGCAAAACCATCGGGTTGGCCATGGCCAATGCCCAATATGTGGCCCAGATTAAGGCAGAAATCGCGGAGCGCAAGGGGGCCGAGGAGTTATTGCAGAGGGAGAGGGAGAATTTCTACTCCATCTTACAAGAGGCCCCGAACGGTGTTGCCTTGATCGACAAAGAGGGAAGGTATCTGTATATCAATTCTGAATTCACCAACATCACGGGCTATGCCCTGGAGGATGTCACCACCGTAGGGGACTGGCTTCACAAGGCTTTTCCAAACCCGCAATTCAGGCATAAGTTCGTCGAGCTGTGGAAAAAGGACGTCGCCCGCAGGGCCTTCAACAGGGCATTCAGCGTGGTTTGCAAGGATGGAGCGGTAAAAGAGATAGAATTTAAGGGAACCGTGTTAGAAGATGGGCGGGCCATCATAACGTTATCAGACATCACCGAGCGAGTTCGGACGGAGGACGAGCTGCGGGAATCTGAACTCCGCTATAAAACCTTGTTCGACTGCGCCGCCGATGCCATCTTTGTCCACGATCTCAAAGGCAGGTTTCTCGATGTCAACACAGTCGCCTGTGAGCGCTACGGGTACGGCAAAGAAGAGTTTTTACAGATGACTCTCCAGCATATAACGACCAGTGGACGCGGGAAGAACATATTGCAACGCGCTGAGGAAATACGCACGCAGGGTTATTTTCTCTATGAGACGGTTCACGTGCGACGCGATGGCACGCATATTCCCACCGAGGTGAGCAGTCAGATCATCGAACACAGCGGGAGGCCGGTTGTTCTCAGCATAGCCCGCGACATCACCGAGCGCAAGCAAGCGGAGGAGGCACTGAGAGAATCTGAAACTCGCCTTCGGAAACTCTTTGAAGCAATCCCCGAAGCCGTCATGGTTCACGATGAAGAGGGAAGCATCCTCCATATCAATGATGTCGGGGCAAAAAGACTTGAATCGTCTGTGGAAGATTTGGTGGGGAAGAATCTGCGCGACATTGTGAAGATTGAGAACGCTGCTTTAATTCCCGATCACATCAGAATGGCCCGCAGGGATGGCTCGTGCAGTTTCGAGACAATATACATATCGCGCACCGGGCGGCATATCGTCGCTGAAGTCAACGAGAGCCCTATCGAACTCGAAGGGAAAAGCGTCATCCTGAGCGTTGCGCGCGATATCACCGAGCGCAAGCGCGCGGAACGACAGCTCGCCTATATAGCCACCCACGACGCATTAACAGGTTTACCCAACCGGGTACTGTTCAACGATCGTCTCAATCTGGCCTTGGCGCAAGCCGAGCGCCACCAGCAAAAGCTTGCCGTACTGCTGCTCGACCTTGATCGATTCAAGGACATTAATGATACACTGGGGCACAGCATAGGAGATGAGTTCCTGCGCGTTGCCGGCAAACGCCTGAAGGCGCTCCTGCGCAAGAGCGATACCCTTGCCCGTATGGGAGGTGATGAATTTTTATTTTTGGTCACGGAAATAGCTCAGTCAGATAATGCAACGGAGGTTGCACGAAAAATCCTTGAATCATTTCGAGAGCCGTTTGCGGTGGAGGACCAGGAGCTTCGTACGACTGCCAGCATAGGGGTTACCATCTTTCCTGATGATGGTGCAGATTCTGACACCTTGCTCAAGAATGCCGACATTGCCATGTACAGCGCCAAACAGAAGGGCAGGAATAATTATCAGCGTTACATATCAACCCTGTAAACAAAAACCGCCGAGTAGCTGACAGCTATCGATCACATAGTTGTTCCATCTATGAGACATACAATCAAAATATAACCGGAGGAAAGATACATGAAACATCTCAGGTGGCAGATCATCTTAGCCTCGATACTTATTTTTCTGTCAATCGTCCTTTATTTTGTCCACTATACGATCTTCCGTGATGCCCATCATATTTTCTTGTACCTGCTCGGCGATATTGCCTTTGTCCCTATCGAGGTCTTGCTGGTTACCGTGATCATCCATCAGGTGTTGAGCGCTCGGGAGAAGAGCGCCAGGATGGAAAAGCTGAATATGGTTATAGGGGCCTTTTTCAGCGAGGTCGGGACAAAATTGCTCACCTATTTTTCCGACTGGGATCCTAAGCTGGACAATATTAGAAAGGAGCTCATGGTAACCAGCGATTGGACACAGGAAGAATTTTTACGTATGAGCAAGCGCCTGAAAAAATATGATTATGGAATTGATATCCAGAGGGTTGACCTCGCAGGGTTACGTACGTTCTTGGGGGCAAAGCTCGACTTCTTGGTGCGGCTCTTGGAAAATCCGACGCTGCTGGAGCACGAATCATTTACCAATCTCCTGTGGGCGGTCTTTCACCTCGCCGAGGAACTGGCAGCCAGGGGCAGTTTTACTCAGTTGCCGCAGACCGACTATCAGCACCTCGCCGGCGACATCAAGAGGATATACGTTTTATTGGTCCATCAATGGCTGAATTACATGGAACATCTCAAGGACAACTTCCCCTACCTCTTTTCCCTTGCCATGAGAACGAACCCGTTCGATCAAGAGGCGTCGCCGGTATTGCAGTAACCTAATCCCGTTAAGAGGGGGATTTTAGGACAACAATAGAACTAAAGGTAAGGGTTTTTCTCTCATTCCCCGCATGAGACAATAGGAGGCAGCGATGAAATCCCTTCGTAAAGAGCTCTGGTTTAATGCCCCGATGCGGGTCGCCTTTATCAACATCACGCAAGACGTGAGGAAGGCAGTTAAAGAGAGCGGAGTCGCCGAGGGCCTCTGTCTCGTCAACGCCATGCACATTACTGCCAGCGTCTTTATCAATGATGACGAATCAGGACTTCACCAGGATTACAAGGATTGGTTGGAAGCCCTGGCCCCACATGAACCGGTCTCACAGTATCGCCACAACAAAACCGGCGAGGACAACGGCGACGCGCACCTCAAACGCCAGATCATGGGACGTGAGGTAATCGTCGCCGTCACCAAGGGAGCGCTTGATTTTGGCCCGTGGGAGCAGATCTTTTACGGTGAGTTCGACGGCAGGCGCAAAAAACGCGTCCTCATAAAGATCATCGGCGAGTAAAACACCCCATCCTTGATTTTAAAGCGATCCCCCGTGAGGCGAAAAACAGGGAAAGGCGTCAAGAGCCAGCCCTGTCCCTTCACCTTATCCCCCTGACCTTCACATGACAATGGCATGTATCATACGAGAGGATGTCATTGACATTTTCTGCAGTTATCCGTTATAATTTCCTTGAAAGATCATCCAAATATTTTTAAAAGGCTCGCTTACCGTATGCCCAAGAAGATCCTGATCAATGCCTCATATCCTGAAGAAGTCCGGGTGGCGGTCGTAGAAGAGGGGGTGTTGACCGATTTTAGTATCGAGACTTCCATAAAGGAAAATGTCAAGGGCAATATCTATAAGGGGATCGTTATCCAGATTGAGCCCAGCTTTCAGGCCGCTTTTGTCGACTATGGAGCCGGCAAGAACGGCTTCCTCCCCTTTGATGAGATCCATCCCGACCTCTGGATCCGCAAGGATTTCCCCCACAAAAACAGGGCAAAGATCCAAGACATCCTGAGAAAAAACCAAGAGGTCTTGGTCCAAGTTACCAGGGAAGAAATGGGGACCAAGGGGGCAGCTTTGAGCACGTACCTATCGCTGCCCGGCAGGTATATAGTGCTCATGCCCGGAAGCAACAGCAGCGGGGTGTCGCGCAAGATCGAGAACGAGGCCCAACGGAAGAAATTGAAGCAGATCGTAAACCAATTCGACCTCCCCGAGGGGATGGGTTTCATCGTGCGCACGGCCGGGATGAATCGGAGCAAAAAAGAGTTGTCGACCGACTTCCGGTATCTCATGCGCCTCTGGGAGACCATCAAGACGCGCACCAAGGAGCTTTCCGCCCCCGCTTTAATATATCAAGAGAGTGACATGGTGGTAAAATCGATTCGGGAGTATTTTGCCACGGAGGTAAAAGAGGTAATCATCGATGAGGAGGTGGCCTATACAAAGGCCAAAGAATTCTTTCAGGAGGTCATGCCCAAATATCGGCGCAGGGTCAAGCTCTATCAAGACGAAAACCCCCTTTTTTCGCGTTTCCAAATTGAACAGCAGATAGAACAGATCTATTCCCGAGAGGTCCCGTTGAGGTCCGGGGGTAGGATCTGTATCGATATCGCCGAGGCCTTGGTGGCCATCGATGTCAATTCAGGCCGGGTGGCCCAGGCCAAGGATATCGAAGAAGCTGCCCTCATCACTAACCTTGAGGCTGCCGAGGAGGTGGCCCACCAGCTCAGGCTGCGGGATATCGGAGGGTTGATCGTCATCGACTTCATCGACATGAAGTCCACCCAGCACAAACGCGAGGTGGAGAAAAAAGTGCATAACGCCTTTAAAAAAGACAGGGCCAAGGTAGACCTCTCGAGGATATCCCGATTCGGGATCGTAGAGCTATCCCGCCAACGCCTCAAGCCTTCCCTGAGCGACGGTGTCTACACCACCTGTCAGAATTGTCAGGGGCGGGGGAGCTCGCGGTCCCCTTCCTCTTTGGCCCTGGCCGTCCTGCGCAAGATTCAGGAGAAGGTGACGCAAGATGATTTCAAGCTGATCAAAGGAACCCTGCCCGCATCGGTGGCGGAGTATCTTTTAAATTATAAGAGGGACGACCTTAACGCCATCGAGAGGAAATATGAACTTCAGGTCGTCATCGTTGGGCAGGAGGACATGCCGGCGGAGGAGTTCCACCTTGACTTTGTAAAGTCGGATAAATCCTCTCGTCCCCCTACGGATAAAGAGGACGCAGAAAAAGAAGAAAAGCCCTGGTACAAGCGATTGTTGCCTGCGTAAGAATGAAAAAGAGCGCTTGACAATAAGGAGTCGGTCCTTTAAAGTTACCAGTTTAGCTCAAAATAAGGCCGCGGACATAAGATGTTTGAAACGCTCACAGAACGGTTAGATCAGGTCTTTAAAAAACTCAAAGGACGGGGCAAACTAACGGAGAAGGATATCAAGGATGCCCTGCGCGAGGTGCGTCTTGCCCTCTTAGAGGCGGATGTCAATTATACGGTAGTAAAGGATTTTATCGCGCGAGCGGAAGAGAAGGCCGCAGGGCAGGAAGTAACGAAGAGCCTCACCCCTGCCCAACTGGTGATTAAGATCGTCCATCAAGAGCTCATCACCTTAATGGGCGGGGGGGAAAACAACAGTCTCAAGCTATCAGGTCCTTCCCCCATCCCTATCATGTTGGTGGGGCTTCAGGGCTCAGGTAAGACCACGACGGCCGGCAAGCTGGCCGGTTATCTGCGGGATAATAAAAAGCGCAGACCGTATCTCGTCCCCGCCGATCCCTATCGACCGGCGGCTATCGAACAATTGAAGAAATTGGGGGAAAGCTTGGGAATCGACTGCTATACCCCTGCGAGTGGTGAAGATCCTCTACAGACCGTGGCCAAGGTTCGGGAGCAGGCCCGCGAAAAGGACTTTGATACCCTCATCTTTGATACCGCCGGTCGGCTGCACATCGATGAAGAGCTGATGGAGGAGTTGAGAGCGATAAAGGAGTTGATGAACCCGCAGGAAATACTCCTCGTGGCCGATGCCATGACGGGGCAGGATGCAGTCAACGTGGCCAAGGGTTTCAACGATGCCGTGGGTATAACAGGGATCATTTTGACAAAGCTGGACGGCGATGCCCGGGGGGGTGCTGCCTTGTCCATCAAGGCCGTTACCCAGAGGCCGATCAAGTTCGTCGGCATCGGGGAAAAACTCGACGCATGGGAGGTCTTTCACCCGGATAGGATGGCTTCCAGGATATTGGGGATGGGTGATGTTCTCTCCCTGATAGAGAAGACGCAGGCGGCTTTTGATGAACGTCAGGCCGAGGCCTTAGAGAAGAAGCTGAGAAAAGATGAGTTCACGTTGGAGGATTTCCGGGATCAACTGCTTCAGATCAAGAAGATGGGTTCCTTGGAGGATATCCTGGGGATGATCCCGGGGTTGGGCAAGCTGAAGGGGATCAAGGCCTTTCGTCCGGATGAAGGGCAACTCGTGCGCCTGGAGGCCATCGTCGACTCCATGACCGCTACCGAAAGGAGAATTCCCCGTATCATCAACGGAAGCAGGAGACTGCGCATCGCCAAGGGGAGCGGGACCACCGTGCAGGATGTCAACAGGCTCCTGAAACAGTTTTCAATGACGAAAAAGATGCTTAAGCAGTTCAATAAACGGGGAGGCAAAGGGATTTCCCCTGCTATGTTCGCCCACTAATTTCCTTATTAATTAGAAACTGATCGGGAAGGGAGGTGAAGGTAAAGAGATGTCGGTAAAAATCAGATTGGCGCGATTTGGGACCAACAAAAAACCGTTTTATCGTATTGTCGTGACCGATACCCGGGCTCCGCGGGACGGGAGGTTCATCGAGAAGATCGGCACGTACGATCCCAAACAGAACCCGCCGAGCATCCACGTCGACAAGGAAAAAGCGACGGAATGGCTTCAGAAGGGTGCACGAGCTACTACCACGGTAGCCCATTTGCTGAAGCGGGCAGGGGTTAACGCAGACGTTTAAAAAGCAAGCTCAAGGTACGAGGACGGTCTCAGGGATGAGTCACAGAAGGAGGGCGGAACATGAAAGAGCTCATTGAATACATCGCCAAGGCTTTGGTGGATAATCCGGACGCGGTGAAGGTGACCGAAATCGAAGGTGAGAAGACATCCGTCATTGAACTCTCGGTGGCCAAAGAGGATTTGGGCAAGGTCATAGGCAAACAGGGTAGGACAGCCAGGTCTTTACGGACCATTCTGAGCGCTGCCTCCACCAAGAACAATAAACGGGCCGTCCTTGAGATCTTAGAGTAGTCAAAAGCCACAGGGCTGTGGGAGAGAACCGCATCGTCATTGGGAGGGTTTCCAGGCCTCATGGCTTAAAAGGAGAGATCAGGATCGAATATTTCAATCCTGAAGACCCGCACCTTTTCTCCCGCTATCAGATGATATTTATCCAAGGGGATACGGGCAGTCCCCAACCGTATCGGCCCATCGCTGTCCGTCCTCATAAGAAGTTCATCCTGGCCCTTTTGGAGGGAATCCGAACCAGGGAAGAGGCGGAGCAGCTGAGGGGCAAGGCGGTGCTTGTCGATCCCGCAGAGCTCCCACCCCTCGATGAAGACGAATATTATTGGCACGAGATCCTGGGGATGCGGGTAGTGACTGAAGCCGGGGGGAATGTGGGGGAGATAACGGAGGTCTTACCCACCGGCAGCAACGATGTCTATGTGGTGCGGGAGGGCGAGAAAGAGTTTTTGATCCCCGCTATCAAAGAGGTGATTATTTCCATCGACAAAAAGGCCCGCACGATAGTCATTCGCCCCCTCGAGGGGCTTTTACAAGAAGATGATCTTTGACATCCTCACCCTCTTCCCCGAGATGTTTCGCTCTCCGCTGGAGGAAAGCATCCTCGGGAAGGCCCGTGAAGAGGGCAAGATCACGATCAACCTCTTCAACATCAGGGACTACGCTGAGGGAAAACACCGGGTGACTGATGATTATCCCTACGGCGGCGGGAAAGGGATGATCATGAAGCCGGAGCCCATCATGAGGGGAATCGAGGCGATACTCGCGGGCAAGCCAGTGGCACGGGTCATCCTGATGACCCCCCAGGGGGATCCCTTGAGGCAGGAGGTAGTGAGAAGACTTGCCCGGCATGCACGTCTCGTCATCATATGCGGCAGATATGAAGGGGTGGATGAGCGGGTGAGGGCAGTTGTGGATGAGGAGATCTCCATCGGCGATTACGTCCTCACCGGCGGGGAACTGGCGGCCCTGGTGGTGGTCGATGCAGTTGCCCGCATGATCCCGGGGGTCCTCGGGGATGAGGGGGCGAGCGAGGATGACTCCTTCTCACAAGGGTTGCTCGAATATCCTCAATATACCCGGCCCAGGGAGTTTGCGGGCAGAACGGTTCCGGAGGTCCTCCTCTCCGGAGACCACCAGGCCATCGAGCAATGGAGAAGAGAGGAGGCCTTGCGCAGGACCTGGAAGAGGAGACCCGACTTGATCTCCCGGGCAGGGCTTTCCGATGAAGATCAGAGGATCCTCGACAAACTCAAGGGATCATCAGGGACCGACTGAAGAAGGGATGGGGATATGGCCAAAGGGCCACTGGCTAAAGAGCCACTGGCTAAACCGAAGCCGAAGGTGGCCCCTTGGCCAGTG
>MGQS01000099.1:34744-35245 GCA_001797905.1 Deltaproteobacteria bacterium RBG_16_54_11
ATCGCCCTCATGCACTATCCTGTCTATGACCGGCAGCAAAGGGTGACTGCTACCGCCCTCACCACCCTCGATATCCATGATGTGGCCCGACTGGCCCGGACCTATGGTCTGGAAGGATTCTATGTGGTCACCCCCTTACGATCGCAGCAAACATTGGCCAGGCGGCTGATCGATCACTGGGTGACGGGAAGAGGGGCCGAATACAACCCCACCAGGAAGGAGGCCTTATCCCTCGTTCGGATGGCGGAAGACCTGGAGGCGGTCTTAACGGGGATTGAACAAGAACAAGGCCGCAAAGCAAAGACGGTGGCGACAACGGCCAGGCGTTACTCTGACGCTCAATCCTATGGCGAAATGAAAGAACTCCTCCGCGCAGGGGGAGATGCTCCCTATCTCATCCTCTTGGGAACAGGGTGGGGCTTGACACGGGAGGTGGCTGAGGGAGCAGATTATGTACTGGAACCGATAGAAGGGAAAGGGTATAATCATCTGTCCGTCCGA
>MGQS01000099.1:35257-35638 GCA_001797905.1 Deltaproteobacteria bacterium RBG_16_54_11
TCGACTCTTGGGAGGAGAAGCAAGATGAATGCTATCGAAAATTTGGAAAAAGAGTATCAGCGCATGGATATCCCTGCTTTCAAGTCAGGGGATACCGTCAAGGTCAATTTCAAGATCCAGGAAGGGGACAAGGAGCGAATCCAGGTATTTGAGGGAGTGGTTATTCGCAAACGGCGCGGGAACACCAGAGGCACCTTCACCGTGAGAAAGGTCTCCTATGGGATCGGCGTGGAAAGAATTTTCCCCTTGCACTCCCCCTATATCGACAAGATCGAGGTGGTGAACCGTGGTCAGGTCCGGCGCAGCCGTCTGTACTACCTGCGCGGTCGGAAGGGGAAAGCGGCTCGGATTAAGGAGCAAAGACAGCAGTAAAATAAATTG
>MGQS01000099.1:35677-36030 GCA_001797905.1 Deltaproteobacteria bacterium RBG_16_54_11
GCGGGATGGAACCCTGTTGGGACAAAGAGCGAACGCCGGAGGTGACCCTTTGGTCAAAAGTCTTTGCCTAAAAGCGAAGGTTTAACGCGTAGACTAGGACAATAATGCGCAAGGGCGGTCCAACAACCCTTGACCAGGTATTTGTAGAGGAGCTGATCAGCGCCCAGGGCTATCGCTGGATGGCGGGGGTGGACGAAGCGGGCAGGGGCCCTCTGGCCGGTCCGGTAGTAGCGGGTGCGGTTATCACGCGGCCAGGCGACAAGATCCCCGGGGTCCGCGACTCCAAGCTCCTTACCCCTCGCGAGCGAGAGCGGCTTTATCAGATCATTACCTCCCGCGCCCTCAGTTGGGGG
>MGQS01000099.1:36093-36394 GCA_001797905.1 Deltaproteobacteria bacterium RBG_16_54_11
ATGAAGCAGGCGGTCCTGAGCCTCGATCCTGCACCCGACTTTCTGCTCATCGATGGCATTAACCTTATCCCCCTCGATCTCCCCCAACGGGCCGTCAAGAGGGGTGACGCCTGCTGTCCCTCCATCGCTGCGGCCTCCATCGTGGCCAAGGTCACCCGGGACCGGCTGATGATGG
Source organism: Deltaproteobacteria bacterium RBG_16_54_11 (assembly GCA_001797905.1). Lineage (GTDB taxonomy): Bacteria > Desulfobacterota > B13-G15 > B13-G15 > RBG-16-54-18 > RBG-16-54-11. Next base: position 36,269 of record MGQS01000099.1, read on the forward strand.
AATACCACCGCGTCTACCCCCTGTACAATTTCGCCCGCCACAAGGGGTATCCTACCCGGGCACATCGAGAGGCCATTGTCAAATACGGCTGTTGTGAGATCCACCGAAGGACCTTCAGAGGGGTCA
>MGQS01000099.1:36429-39249 GCA_001797905.1 Deltaproteobacteria bacterium RBG_16_54_11
GAAGGCGCTGGGGTCTAGGGGAGAAGATCTCGCCGTTCAGTATCTCAAGAAGAGGGGCTTCAAGGTCATCGAGAGAAACTACCACTGTCAGTGGGGGGAGATCGATCTCATCGCCCGCGAGAAAAATACCTTGGTCTTCATTGAGATCAAGGCACGCAGCTCATCTGAATATGGACTTCCCCAGGAGGCGGTGGATCGCTTTAAACAGAAAAAGCTGATTGAGGTGGCCCGGTATTACCTCGCAGAGCGCCATCTGACAGAAGATATCCCCGCGCGCTTCGATGTCGTAGCCATCCACCTCACCCCCGCCGGTCCCCAGATAGAACTGATCAAAGACGCCTTTCAGGAAAAATAAGCTTCATCGCCTCCTGTTCCCTTTACCTGACAAGTATCATGACCCATCTCTCCATCTCCGTTTCACCGGTGCCCCTTTATCTTTTGCAAAAGCGCGGGGAGGACCTCCCCGGCCTTCCCGTGGAAGGAGGCATCTGCGAGCGAGGATAGGGGGGTAGGCTCCATATTGACCTCGAGCACGAAGGCGCCTGCCTGTTTGGCCATGAGGGGGAAGGAGGCCACCGGCTGGACCACGGCGGATGTCCCCACCACGAGCAGGAGATCGCATTCCTCGATCAGACCATAGGCCCGAGCCAGATCTCCCTGGTCCAGGGATTCCCCGAACCAGACCACGTGGGGTCGCAGCAGGGCACCGCACGTGCACATGGGCGGGATCTCCGGCAAGGGGCAACGGTAGTCCTCGTGCACCCGACCTTCCCTGACACAGCGCCCCTGCCACAGATTGCCGTGGATCTCAATGAGCCGGGTTGTGCCTGCCCGGCGATGCAGGCCGTCCACATTTTGGGTGATGAGGGAAAAATAAGGGAAGATCTGCTCCATCTCGGCGATGGCCTTATGTCCGGGGTTCGGCTCGGCCTTGCCGATGATCCCCCGGCGCCAATCATACCACTCCCAGACCAGTTGGGGGTTGGCCTCAAAGGCAGCAAGGGTGGCCAGCTCCTCTGCGCGGTATCGCCTCCAGAGTCCATCCTCTCCCCGAAAGGTGGGCACGCCGCTCTCAGCCGAGATCCCTGCGCCGGTCAAGACCACGATTTTTTTCGCGGGGTCAAAGGCCGCTATGATACTGGCGGAGAACTCCATGGCTCATTTCCTCATGCGCTCTATAGCATCCCTCACCTTCTAATGTCAACGCACCGCTGCCGGGACTGCGTAAACGTCAGACATGCCTTGCCGAATTCATTTCAAAAAATTCTTGATTCGTAAATCCCCCCTTCCCCCTTTCCCAAAGGGGGAAGATAGGAAGTCTCCCTTTGCAAAGGGAGATTCAGAGGGATTTTCTAATCCCGCCACAGGCTGGGCTACAGGTGATGTCCAGCGGACTTTCACGGCGCCGCGTATAAGGATACACAAGGGCCCGCAGGCTTGACTTTTAGGGACGGAAAAAGTAAGGTTACAGACTATTAAGGGAACGAGATCCCCTGCAATCCCTGACCATAGGCGGCAATCGTTCGAGAGCATACAGTGGCTCAAAAAACGGGCCATTAAACAAGGGCGCATTGTTCTGATCTTTCGATAATGCAAAGAGTTCACGACTGAGACAGAGGGAGGGAGCTTTCGCATGAAAAAGTATGAGGTGGAAAAGATCAGGAACGTCGGCATATTCGGTCACGGCGGCGACGGGAAGACCTCTTTGGCAGACGCGATCCTCTTCGATACCGGGATGAACAACCGTATGGGGCGGGTGGCCGACGGTTCCTCCCTCCTCGACTTCGAGCCCGAGGAGATCGATCGTAAGATATCCATCAGCGCGGCGATAGCCTACTATGAATGGGACAAGCACCGGGTGGACCTGGTGGATACCCCGGGGGATGCCAATTTTATCTTCGATGCCAAGGCATGCATGCGTGTGGTGGAAGGAGGGATTGTCGTCATCGGGGCCAATTCCGGGGTCAAGGTCCAGACCGAGGCGGTATGGGCAGAGGCCGACGCCCTCAAGCTTCCCCGCCTCATCTTTATCAGCAAGATGGATGTGGAGCGCGCGCGCTTCGCCGAGACCCTCGACGACATCCGGGAGCGCCTGAGCAGCCCCCAACCGCTGCCCTTGCAGCTTCCCATCGGCAAGGAGAAGGATTTTACCGGGGTCATCGACCTGTTGGGGAACAAGGCCTACATCTATGAGGGGGATGCGACGGGAAAGTATCGGGAGGAGGCAATCCCCCAGGAGCTGGCCGCGGAGGCGCAGCAGCAGCGGGTAAAGGCCGTCGAGGCCCTCGTCGAGATGGAAGACACGCTCATGGAAAAGTACCTGGAAGGGGCGGAGATAGGCCTGTCTGACCTCCACCGATGCCTCAAGAAGGGGACCGCAGAGGGCAAGATTGCCCCGGTGGTCTGCGGGTCCAGCGTCAAGAATATCGGGATACATCCGCTCCTGGACGTGATCAATATCTGTCTCCCCTCTCCTGCCGAGGTAGCGGTGAGAAGAGGCAAAAATCCCCGCTCGGGAGAGGAAGAGCAGCGGGAGGCCAAAGAGGATGCCCCCTTTGCCGCCTATGTCTTTAAGACCATCGCCGACCCCTTCACCGGTCGATTGACCCTCTTTCGGGTCTACTCAGGGAGCATCAGCGCCGATACCACCCTCTATAACGCCACGAAAGACGCCAAGGAGAGGATCGGGCAGATCTTCATGCTCGAGGGGAAAAAGCAGGAACCCGCTGGGTTTGCCGGCCCCGGGGATATCGTCGCCGTGGCCAAGCTCAAGGAGACCACCACTGGCGACACCTTGTGCAATGAGAAGAATCCCATCGT
>MGQS01000099.1:39280-40918 GCA_001797905.1 Deltaproteobacteria bacterium RBG_16_54_11
ATATCATATTCCATCACGCCCAAGGCCAAAGGGGACGAGGAGAAGATCGCCGTCTCCCTGCACAAGCTCATGGAGGAGGACCCCACCATAAGCATCTCGCGAGATCTACAGACCAAAGAGATCATCCTCTCCTGTATGGGGCAGGTCCACGTAGACGTGGTGCTGGAAAAACTCAAGCGCAAGTTCGGGGTAGAGGTTGATCTGGATGTCCCCAAGGTGCCGTACAAGGAGACCATCAAGAAGGCGGTCAAGGGAATCATCTACCGCCATAAAAAGCAGACCGGAGGCAGGGGGCAGTTTGCCGAGGTACACTTTGATATCTTCCCCCTGGAGCGGGGCAAGGGCTTTGAATTCGAAAACGCCCTCACCGGCATGAATGTGCCGCGCAACTTCGTCCCGGCCGTGGAAAAGGGGATCGTCGAGGCCATCACCACCGGCGTCCTGGCCGGTTATCCCGTGGTTGACGTGAAGGTCCGTTTTTTTGACGGCAAGTCCCACGAGGTGGACTCCTCGGAGATGGCCTTTAAGATCGCCTCCATCATGGCCTTTAAAAAGGGGGTGCGGGACGCGAGCCCTATCTTCCTCGAGCCGATCATGAAAATAGAGATCGCGGTCCCCGAGGACCACGTCGGGGATGTCATCGGTGACTTAAACGGCAGGAGGGGCAGGATACTCGGGGTCGAGTCAAAGGGGCACACCCAGATCGTTAAGGCCAATATCCCCATGGCAGAGGTCCTGCGCTACGCACCTGACCTTATCTCCATGACCGGAGGCAAGGGGAGCTTTACCCTGGAATATTCTCACTACGAAGAAGTCCCCGCCAATATCGCTGAACGCATGGTCGCCGAGGCCCAGAAGGAGAAGGAAGAGGAATAAACCCTTGAGCTTCTGCGTGGGGCATCGGTGTTTGCTTTAACAATTACTTCTCCCTATTCCTTATCGAAGATCCTGTCATCCTCTGAGCACCTATATCCCTTCTCCCCTTTAGTAAGGGGAGAAGGTGCAGTCCCATACCGCTTTGCGTAAATCAGGAGGACGGGATGCCCTAAGGCGGCAGATGAGGGGTTACAATAAAAACAATATGTTACATGCCTTTTTGCTTAACCCCTCACCCCCACCCTCTCCCCACGCTAGTCCCCCTCCACTTTAATGAAAAATATGGCGGTGGGGATGTCGTACAGCGACAAGGGAGAGGGAAAGATTTACATTGCGACACAGCCGCCGATGGGGGAGGGTTGGGGAGGGGGAGATATAAAAGGATGCGCGTTGTCGTCCAAAGGGTAAAGCAGGCCAGGGTCTCCGTCGAAGAAAAGGTTATCGGCGAGATCAAGCAAGGCCTCCTCTGCTTCATTGGTGTGGGGAAGGAGGACCGGGAAACGGACGCGGACTACCTGGCCGCAAAGATACCTCATCTCAGGGTCTTCGAGGATGCAGAGGGGAGATTCAATCGCTCCGTCCTCGAGATCAAGGGCGGGATATTGGTGGTCTCGCAGTTCACCCTCTTCGGTGACTGCCGCAAAGGGCGCAGGCCTTCCTTCTCCGATGCCGCCGAACCGGTGCAGGCACGCGAGCTCTACCACCGCTTTATCGCCAAACTCAAAGAAAACGGCATACCCGTGGCCACGGGTGAGTTCCAGG
>MGQS01000099.1:40940-42119 GCA_001797905.1 Deltaproteobacteria bacterium RBG_16_54_11
CAACGACGGCCCCGTCACCCTACTGCTAGAGAGCAAAAAATTATTCTAAGATTCATTGCCGGTATCAACTGGTATGGTATAATTGCTCAGAAAATAGCCTTATTAAATTCCTCCCCGCCTCCCTTTACGAAAGGGAGGGGTAATTTCCCCCTTTGAGAAACCGGCGGTGGCCCTTTGGCCAGGGGGATTAAGGGGGATTTTCAAGGTCTTCACCATGAAAAATCGCATAACAAGGCGTCTGAAGGCATTGCAGGTATGAAGCGATGGATCATCATCCTCATAACAGTATTATCCCTTATCACCTGCGCGACGATAGGTGAGGTAGGCTTCGGCAGGTGGATAGGGGAGAGGGGAACAGCCATGTCTAAGCAGAATATCAGAGAGTCGGTCATTGCGGGTTCATGGTATCCTGGGGACCCGGCGCGGCTGACCAAGGATATCAAAGGATATCTGGCGCAGGTCCCGGAGCACAAGATAGATGGGGAGCTTGTCGCCCTCATCTCGCCCCATGCGGGCTACCAGTATTCCGGGCAGGTGGCGGCATATGCGTATAAGCTCCTGGAGGGGAGGCACTATGACACAGTGGTCATCGTCGCCCCCAGCCACCGGGCCTACTTCAAGGGAGCCTCGGTCTACCCCCTGGGGGGCTTTCGCACCCCCCTTGGCGTCGTGCCAATTGCCGAGGATATCACCAAGGACCTGCTGAAAAAAAGCCCCCTTATCAACTCCCTGCCGCAAGCCCATGCCCAGGAGCACTCCCTCGAGATCCAGCTGCCCTTCCTCCAGGTGGTGCTCAAGGACTTCCGTCTGGTCCCCATCGTCATGGGGGAGCAGGATCTCGCAACGTGTGAGGAGGTGGGCAGGGCCGTCGCGGAGGCGATCAAAGGCAAGAACGCCCTCGTGATCGCCAGCACCGATCTGTCGCACTTCCACCCCTACGATAAGGCAAAGGAACTGGATCAGGTGGTCCTGGATCGCGTCAACGCCTTTGACCCCGAGGGGCTGAGCAGCGAGCTGGGGCAGGGAAGCTGTGAGGCCTGCGGCGGCGGGCCTACGGTGGCGGTGATGCTGGCGGCTAGGGCCCTGGGCGCGGACAAGGGCGAGGTCCTCCACTATGCCAACTCCGGCGATGTCACCGGGGACCGCAGCAGCGTGGTGGGGTATATGGCGGCTGTCCTC
>MGQS01000099.1:42262-42601 GCA_001797905.1 Deltaproteobacteria bacterium RBG_16_54_11
GAATCGGAGCGATTGAAGGAGCTGAGGGGGGCCTTCGTGACCGTTACGAAAAAGGGGTCCCTCAGGGGGTGCATCGGACACATCAGAGGGCTCAAGCCCCTGTACATAACAATAGAGGAGATGGCCGCGTGCGCGGCCTTTGACGATCCCCGGTTTCCGCCCATCGCCAAGAATGAGCTCAAGGATTTGGAGATAGAGATATCAGTGCTCACGCCTTTTAAGCAGATCACGGACGTCAGCGAGATTGAGGTGGGGAAGCACGGGATCTACATCGAGAAGGGCTATTCTTCGGGACTGCTCCTGCCCCAGGTGGCGACGGAGTATGGATGGGACAGAGAC
>MGQS01000099.1:42669-42805 GCA_001797905.1 Deltaproteobacteria bacterium RBG_16_54_11
GATATTTTTTAGAGGGATACCTTTCTGATTTGCCTTCCATGCATAGCTTGTGCTATCATTTTTTAAATGAAAACAACGCAGTACTTTGAATTCATTCGGAGGCGCGCCGACAGAAGCAAAATTAAGGATGAATGGA
>MGQS01000099.1:42813-42901 GCA_001797905.1 Deltaproteobacteria bacterium RBG_16_54_11
ACTATTGAGAATCCGATACACGAAGAAACACAGGGGGACAGACGGATTCGCAGGTGGGCACGGATAGATGAGGCCGGAGGAAAATATC
>MGQS01000099.1:42977-43119 GCA_001797905.1 Deltaproteobacteria bacterium RBG_16_54_11
GAAAATCAAATATTTTTCCGATACGGATACGGCATACCTGGAATTCAGCGAGAATACCGCTTCAGAAACACGTGATATCAACGAAGACGTGTTGATTGATCTTGATCAAAATGGCAATCTCGTCGGGATAACGATAGAGCAC
>MGQS01000099.1:43140-43249 GCA_001797905.1 Deltaproteobacteria bacterium RBG_16_54_11
GCTGAATTCTCCTACCAACAGATCACTGGCAAGAGAGCCTAATCCAGGCTCAATGGGAGGGGGTACCGGCTACAGACGGGATAGAGAGACCTTCCTTGAGCCCACCTGC
>MGQS01000099.1:43260-45098 GCA_001797905.1 Deltaproteobacteria bacterium RBG_16_54_11
CCTGATGTGTGGAAGGAAAAGGATACCCGGATCTACATCTTCTCAGCGGATATATTTTAAAAGAATTTTGAAATTTCGTTTTTTTCACGATATGATTTCATCAATCATAGCATAAGTTAAAAAATAGATATTAGCTCTGTTGAGTTTAAGATTTAAGCCATGAAAAAAAGAAGTAAAATCATAATTAATGCCATCAAAATACTTAAATATCTTATTGATAATAATGCAATGGTTGGTAAAAGTATTAAGGTAAAGGATATTTATGATTCCGTAAATCTTCCTAGGGAAGAATTTGATTCAGCGGACACTTATTTATTACAACAAAAATATGTCGAAGGAACGCTGGGCGGTATGGATGGCAGCCGGTGGTTGACAGGCGCCGGCGTTGAATTTGAAGAAAACATTTCAGAAGAGGAGTCTGTTATCAGTAAAAACGCTGGGAATAAGACGATGCCTGACGAGCAAAAAGTATTTGTCGCGCACGGCCGGGACAATCGCCTGCGAACTGATTTTTTCTCATTTCTTCGTGCTCTTGACCTCCAACCTATTGAATGGTCTGAAGCCATAAGGCTTACTGAAAAAACATCACCTTATATAGGCGAAGTGTTGGATAGTGCTTTCGAAAATGCCCAGGCTGTCATTGTACTGCTATCTCCGGACGATGAAGTCCGGTTATCACCTGAATTATGGGAGCCAGATGAAGAAGTAGCTGAAAAGGAGTATCAGTGTCAAGCTCGCCCAAATGTTTTGTTTGAGGCGGGGCTGGCTTTCGGTAGGAAGCCAGACAGAACGCTTTTGATCGAAGTTGGAAAAGTCAAGGGATTCAGTGATGTGGCAGGTCGACATGTAATAAGACTTTCAAATGATTTGGATAAGCGAACTGATGTTGCAGAGCGATTACGCACAGCTGGTTGTAAGATTTCGACCGAGGGGGAAAAGTGGCAGCAAGTTGGTGACTTTTCGGTTTCAAGGGGCAAATTAACTTTAGTATCTAAGGAAAACTCTGAAGAGTGGAGCGTTAAGCGGGTTGATCTTAATTATCCTCGCGATTCAGGGTTGCAAGCCGAACTTGAGAGCAAAGGCTATAAAGTGCGATGGTGCAGTGACGATAAGCTTGCACGTCGTTTAGATATTAATGGCTGGTCTTTAGTCACACAGAGTACTCAATCGGGTCGCAAAACCGTATTAAAGCTTAAAGATGGACCTTACGACCAGACTCTGATAATGAAAAAAGAGTCATGATTCATTAAAAGCGAAGAGAAAGAAAAAGAAAAAGGGGACGCTCGTGAAATATTGACATTTTAGGCTGAACATGAGGCGGAAGATTGTCAGGCCAGACCAAGTGATCCTGCCGTTAGAGATGGGTATGAATTAATAGATGAATGTCATACTGTATGCCTCAGAAAACGACGTGCCGCGTTGGGTTGGTTACTTTGACCTACTGGGTACCAGTGAACTCATTAGATCAGGAAAAACCAAGAAAGTATTCAGCGCATATCAAGAGGCACTCCACCAACTCAGTCGCTGGAGTAAGCGTCACGTGAACGTTTACCATGCATGGTTCTCAGACACCTTCCTCATTTACTCAGAAGACGACTCTGGTGTCTCCTTTTCTGCGATAGAAATAGTATGTAGATGGTTTGCCTTTGCTTTGCTCCGCCGAAAGATTGCGGTTCGCGGCGCGCTCTCTTGTGGTGCGTTCTATGCAGATCGTGCGAATAGTCTTTACCTAGGCGCTGCCTTCCTTGAGGCCTATGAATGGGGCGAAAACCAAGATTGGATCGGTTTTATCCTGTGTCCCTCATCAGTTAATCGACTAGCGAATCTCAACCTTCCGG
>MGQS01000100.1:0-4872 GCA_001797905.1 Deltaproteobacteria bacterium RBG_16_54_11
TTTTATCAGAAGGGTGAAGACGAGAAGACCCGCCGCCCAAATTCCGAAGGAGACCATGAGTTCCAGGGCATTAGGGATATAGTCGGAAATCTCTCCTAAAGGATCCGGGATGAATCCCGGTATGACAAAACCGGGTCCTTTCTCAATCCACACCCCGATGATCATGAGCAAACAGCCCAGATTGAGAGTGGTCAATCGTTTCCGGGTTTGAGGAATCAGAAAGAGGATGAAGGCAATGACATTCATCGCCATTGCCGCCCATATCCAGGGAACAAGGGGATGGTGACCGTGGAGGCCTTCAAACAGATATTTGAATGAGTCAATATGGACGGTATAGGAATAGTATTCTTTAAATAGTTCGGCGCCGAGGAGAAAGAGGTTGAGAAACATGGCATAGGCGATCAGTTCGGCAATTTTGAACAATGCCTTGTCCTCAATCCTGAAGCGGGATAGCTTGCGGATCACCTGAAAGATAATGATCATGATGGCAGGTCCCGAGCACAAAGCGCTCGCCAGAAATCTCGGGGCCAGAATCGAGGCATTCCAGAAAGGGCGTGCGGCCAGGCCGTTATAGAGGAAGGCCGTGACCGTGTGAATGGCGACCGCCATGGGGATGGAGATGAGGATGAAAGGAAGGATAAATTTCCAATTCGGTTCTTTCCGGTAGTAGAATTTGACCAAAAGATAGACAGAGATGAAAAGGTTTAAGAACAAATAGCCGTTCAGGGCGAGAACATCCCACGCGAGAAGGGATTGGGGAAAGTTCATGATGCCGACGAAGGGGAGCATATGCCAGAACCGGTCGAGTCTCCCGAGGTCGGCCATGACGAAGAGGATGGCCATGACAATGGAGGCGGCGGCAAAAAGCTCTCCCAGAATGACAATTTCTTTGATCGGTTTGAATGAGTAAATATAGGAGGGGATCACCAACAGGACCGCTGCCGCAGCCATTCCGACCAAATAAGTGAAATTGGCGATATAGAGCCCCCAGGACACCTGATCCGTCAAGTTGGTTCCTATAAGACCGGCATCATGCTGCCGTAAATAGAATATAAGACCGACCAGGATGATAGCCATGAGAAAAAAGCACCAGGCGTAATAGGCTTTTCCTCCCCTTACCACAAGGATCAGAGTCCTCTTATAAAAATGCCATGCTTCCAATAATGTATTCTGCCAGCTGCTCATCAGGTTCCTATGCTTCAAAGAAGTAATAAAACTTGGGCTCCGTATTCAAATCTTCTTTAAGCCGAAAGGTTCTTTTGTTGTCAATGATATATCTAATCTCACTGTTTGGGTCTAAAAGGTTGCCGAATTTTCTGGTTCCGGTCGGACAGGCCTCCACGCAGGCAGGATATCTTCCCTCTCTCACCCGCTGGATGCAAAAGGTACACTTGTCCACTGCCGATTTCATTCTCGGCCGATTCCCGAGGTAGTGGACAGAGGAATTTACCTCATCTTTGGGAATAGTGGGCTCTCCCCAGTTAAAGACCCTGCCTTTATACGGACAGGCAGCCATACAATACCGGCAACCAATACACCAGTTGTAATCGACCACAACCAATCCATCCGGCTCCTTCCACGTGGCATGGACCGGACAGACCTTGACACAAGGAGGATTTTCGCACTGCTGGCACTGGACGGGCATATAGGTAAACCCTTCTTCCGGTACCAGAGATGGGTTGTAATAGTGTTCTGATTCATCAAGCTTGGTCAGATTTCCTCTCTTGAGCCTGAGGACCCTGATCCAATGGGACTGACGTTTATTGCGGGAATTATTATTTTCCTTTACGCAGGCATAGACGCACCTTCTGCAACCGATGCACCTTGAAAGATCCAGGCCATATCCCCAAAGGGTATTCGGAAGGGCCTCCTGCGTGCTGATCTGGAATTCCTTCCCGTATTTTTTCAGGTATCTTTGTTCCAGCTTGGCAATCATCTGTTTCTTTTCTTCGGCAGTCATTTCACGGAAATTTTTTTGCAGGAAGTCTTCGGCTTCTTCTCTCGAACAGGAGGAAAGAAGAGGAACCGAGAGGCCGGCCAAGGCGGTGAATGACGCAGTACGGATGAATTCTCTTCGGGTGTATCGTTTATCTTCCATGTTCCTATTCCAGAGGCCGGAGGGGCGGGGGCTCCGGTTTTATCGGTTTGAATTTCGGGTCATGAGGATTATGGCAATTCACACAGAGGTAATAAGTTCTTTTTCCTCCGGAAAAGTATCCTGTCCTTTTGCCATGAATGCCGGCCTTCCAGTCTCTATAGACAGTGCCATGGCACTCGCCGCATAGCCGGTAACTCGCCGTGAACGAGATGAGCTCCCCATTGTAAAGTCTCAGTTTATCGCGGTTATTTGAATTATGGCAATCGAGACACCATCGCAAGTTCTCCGCATGGCGAAGCTTGATCTGTGTATGCTCTTCCTTGAGCTCTCGTTTTTTTCGATTTACTTCCAGGGAGGCGTGGCAGTTACTACAGGGAAAGCTTCCCTCCGGCATGGGGGGGGGAGCAACCGGGAATTCTTCCTCCGCCCCCTTGGCAAAGGACATAAAATAGATGCCTAACAGAATTGTTCCTACTAGGATGGCTTTGGTTAATCTTTTCATTTTTGCATCATGAATTAAACCGACCGCACGCCCTCACTGCTAGTTCGAAGCAGGTGCTCGTCTGCGGATGTCGTCTTCTTCCCAGGGTGGGAGTATCTTGACGAGGGCGAAGAGGATGACGAAGGGAAGGATAAGAAATGCCAGCGATACCAGCAGCCCTTCCATGCCGCCGATGCCTATTTTGTACGTGGTGAGGCCCCTGAAGCTTTTCGAAAACAACTGACCTCCGATGACCACGTTCCACCGCGTGGCGAAGATGCCGACCTGAACAAGGATGGCCGATACGAAATAGATAAGTCGCTTCAGCTCTGCGGGAAATCTGAAGATCTTGACAGAGGCGATGGCAATAAGCGGCAGTAACATGCCCAAGAGCACTTGTATGACGATGAGGCTTACGAAAATCCTCTGCGAGATCATCTGGCCGATGATTTTGATGGATTCCTCCGCTTGGTAGACCCGCTGGATAAAGTCAAGCCCCTCAAGGGTGAAATCGATGAGCATCATATAGAAAAGGAAGCTTGCCAGCTTATCAAGGCAGGCCATGTCGAGTTTCCGACGCCTAAAAAGTGTGATGACCATATAGAGAAAAAGCATGAGGGCAATACCGGAGACGGTGGCGGAGAAGAGAAAGACGATGGGCATGAGCACGCTGGACCACCAGGGGTTTGCCTTCACAGAGCCGAATATAAACCCCACATACCCGTGGAGGATAAGGGCGGAGGGAACACCGATTACCGTAATGACATAGACGGCCTTTTTATCGAAAGCCAGAGCCGCCGGACGTATGTCTTTTGTGTAGAGGGAAAGGACCCTCAAGAAGACCCGCTTCAGTCCCTTTTCTTTCTCGGCGCGAAGGATAAGCTCGTGACGGTGGTCAAACCATATCTCCAAAAGCAGAACGGCCATGAGGTACCACACATAGATAAAGCCGAACATGGCCATGGCAGAACTCGCGCTGGGAGTGAGGAATATCTCCAAAGCACGTTCGGGCCTGCTCAGGTGGGCGACGAGAGGCAGCGGGGCCACGATGAGAAAGGCCAGGGCGGTGAGCAGCGACAACCGGTAGGTTGGCTGTAGCTCCCTGACGTTAAAGACCTTTACAAGAGATGCCAGGATAAAGGCCCCTGCAACGAGTCCCGTTAAATAAGGGTAGATGACGACAAGGAGGCCCCAGTGCAGTTCGATTTCGTTGGGGAAGATATAACCCGTTACTTCTTTGAGGAGAGGCCAAAGGTTTGCCGTGCCGTAATCCACCTTATCTCACCTCCATATCGAGCGCCGCGTAATACACCTTCGGTTCCGTATTGAGTTGGGGCTTGAGAATCATGATCTTGTTCATCCGTAAAAAACGCCTCAGAGGGCTTGCCACCATCGACAAATCGCCGAAGACCCTTGCCTCTGTCGGGCAGACCTCAACACATGCCGGAGAGAGACCTTTCAATATTCTGTGGTAGCAGAAGGTGCACTTGTCGGCCGTTCGCGTTCTCGGGTTGATAAAACGCATACCGTAGGGACAGGCGTGGATGCAATACCGACAGCCGATGCAGTATTTCTCGTCTATGAGGATTACCCCGTCATCCGTCTTGTAGGTAGCCCCTACCGGGCACGTCTGGACGCAGGGAGGGTTATCGCACTGGTTGCAGATCTTGGGGACAAAAAAGGTCCTCAGGATCTTCTTCTCCTGGGTGTTGTTTTTGAAACCCTCTTCCCCGCCGTTGGGACTGTCGACGGTCACTTCTTCCTTTTCACCTATATTGTACCGTTCCACCCAGGTTCTGAAGAAGAAGGGTTCGTCGGGTACGTCATTTTCCTTTTTGCATGCGTCGACACACCGTCCGCACCCGATGCAGCGGTCCACATTTATTCCCATCCCGTACCGATGTTCTTTGGGGTTGTATTTTGTTCCATACCACCTCTCATATCCCCTTTTCCTGCTTGCGAAACTCGGCATCGTGGGCAGGATAAGCAGACCCAGACCACCGAGTATTAATTTGCAGAAGTCGCGTCTTCCCACTATCATGTGCCGCTTATCTTCTTTCTTCATTATCGGGCCTCCGGTAAGTGGGGATAATGGCACTGCCAGCAGAGATATTTTTCACCGTGCGTTGTCCCATCTACCCTGGAGGTCGCCCGCGGTCTTGAAGCGGTCTTGTCATGGCAGTCAAGGCAGACCTGACGGCTTTGCAGTCTCTGCGGCGGGTACTCTCGTGGCCGGGTGTAGTGCCGAGCAGGCGTTGTATGGCAACTGGCGCAGTTGAGTTCGGCATGGTTT
>MGQS01000100.1:4902-17874 GCA_001797905.1 Deltaproteobacteria bacterium RBG_16_54_11
TTTTCAAAGGCTGCGGCGGTTTCGGGTCGTGCGAACTGTGGCAGGAAACACACGGCTTCGACGGGTTGTGGGATTCGGCTACGACCTGCGGGAAACCGGTGGGCCGGGTAGGGAGATACTCGTGGCAGAGCAGGCAGAGCGTTCTCGTTCGCGTCACCGCTGGCTTGATATTCTCAGGGTCTTCACTATGCGCTGAGGCAGGTCCATGACATGCCTCGCAGGCGACACCCCGATGATATCCCTGCTTCAAGGTAGCACCTACCTGGTTGTGGCACTCCTCACAGGCCTCGGCGCCCGCGTATCTGATTGGCTTCTGAAGGTTCGTTGTGATCGAAGAGGCCCGATAGTGGCCCAAATAGCCGAAGTCGGCAGGCACCAATATCCATCGAACCAGGATATAACCGGCCGCTATGATAACGAGGAGCGCCAGCAGGTGTCTGAGCTGCTCAGGGATTTTGTTCCAAAGAATCCTTATTTTTGACATTCCCCTACTCCCACATTGTAGCACATTATATGCACTTCGGTAAAATGTCAAGGTGTATGTCGAACAGGTTGTGTGCCATCCTCACAGGATGGGCACCGTGCTGCCGCTCCAAAGGCGGGACTGGTCCTCAAGACCCATTATAACCCAAAGGGGCGTGCAGCCTTTTTCATGGTATCACATCTTCATTTGTAAATCGAAAAAGTTGGGACGCTAACCGTATCATTCCGGGGGCGGGATACCTATCATCCCGCCCCCGGAATACCCCGAAGACTCACATCCTTCTTAGCTCGATACTGCGCTGCGCTTTGTGCCCCTTCGTCAAAGAGCTCAATTGGTGTGCCGGCGCCGTGCCTGTGCCTGGCCCCCGGTCTTGAAGGCAGCGCCGCTGCTTTTCACCTTTTGCTGCCCCGGGAGAGAGGAGGTTGAGCGGCGGGGTATCCGCGTCTTGGCGCAGTACTGTATCTCCCGCAGCCTTTCAAGCTCCTGGGGAACGACAAGGGTAAAAGCGCGACCGCTTTTCCCCATTCGCGCCGTCCTCCCGATCCGGTGGATATAATGCTGATCATCCTGGGGCAGGTCGTAATTGATAACCGCCTCTATGCCGTCCACATCCAGGCCCCGGGCGGCCACGTCGGTCGCCACGAGTATTCTCGACTGCCCCGTGCGGAACTTCAGCATGGCATTGTCGCGGCGGGACTGCGTCAGGTCGCCATGCAGACTGCCGGCGCGATAGCCCCTGATTTGCAGGTCCTTGACGGTCTTGTCTACCCGCCGCTTGGTATTGCAAAAAACCAGGGAGGAGGTCGGGCTGTACGTATCGATAAGACGGCACAGTACGTCGAGCTTCATCCACGGTTTCACCTCGAAGTATGCCTGTTCCACCTCGGGGACCGTCAGCTGCTCTCCGGCTACATTGACTACCTGCGGATCTCTCTGAAATTTCCTCGTGAGGTCCATAATCGAGCGGGGTATTGTCGCCGAGAAGAGGAGGGTCTGCCGGTCTTCCGGCATGGCCCACAGGATCGTCTTCATGTCATCCACGAATCCCATATCGAGCATCCTATCCGCCTCATCGAGCACCACCATCGTGAGCTCATCGAATATCAGCGTGCCCCGGTTCATATGGTCCATAATGCGTCCCGGCGTCCCGACGACGATGCGCGCACCTCTCTTCAGGCTGTTGAGCTGCCGCTGTATGGGCTGTCCCCCGTAAACAGGGACTATGTGCGCATCCGTCTTGTATCTCGCCAGCCTCTTCAATTCCTCGGAAACCTGCACGGCGAGCTCCCTCGTGGGGCAGAGGACGAGGGCCTCCAGCCTCCTGCCCCGCGGCGCGAGCAGCTCAAGCATGGGGATGCCGAAGGCAAGAGTTTTCCCCGTGCCCGTCCGTGCCTGTCCGATAATGTCCTTGCCGTCAAGGATAAGAGGGATCGCCCCGGATTGAATCGGTGTGAGGTCCTCGAATCCCATGTCTGCCACTGCGTGTTGCAGCTCCTTAGATAAATTCAAATCGTCAAATCTTTTGTGTTGCATAGTGTTCATAGTGCTCCTTTGTTGTATTAAGATAGTATTCGGCCGTTCCGTCCTGCTCGGCAATCGGCCATTTTTATGTAGTTGAAGATAATGGGAAAGCTGAGAGGTTGTATTTGGCTGTACTAATATAGCATAGAATATCTTAAATTGCTAGGGCAAAATTGCGTGGCGTGCCGAGCGGCAAGATCGCCTTATCAAGAAGGCGAAAAGGGCATTCCGCTACCGAAAGACACGCCGGTGAGATGGTATTCAGTCGGGTCCGAAGCGGATGCCAACCGCAGTCGTGTTTTCGGTCATCCCCTTAAGAAAAGGCGGCAACGGTTCAGCCTTTTTAATCGCGCGCATCGCCATCTGGTCATACGCGGCATTGCCCGATTTTTTTTCAAACCACGCCTTTTGCACCCGCCCATCCCTTTCTATGATAATAACGATGATGGCTTCCAGCTGGCTCTTCCCCTTGGGAAAGTTTTGCGGCAGGGCCCATTCTTGTTTTATTTTCTTCTCTACCAGACCCGCGTGCACTTGTTCCAGCGTGCCCCCGCCGGACCCCGTCCCCGTGCCTGAGCCAATGCCGGAACCCGCGCCGCCCCCGGTAGTGGCAACAATCGGCCCCTGGGCCGGGCTGCTTGCCTTCCCTCCCTCAGCCGCTCCTTGCCCTGCCCCCTCTCGTTCGGCCACCTTTTTTTGAATCTCCTCGATGGCTACCTTTCTATGAATCTCCTCAATGGCCTCCTGCAGGGATCTATCGGATTCCTCCTCCTTGGCAAGCTGCTCATCTTTTTTGATATCAGGCGTTTTCTGTTTTTTAGGAGCGAGAGAGACCGCTGCTGTGGCGGGCTTTTCCGTCTTTTGTTCCGGTTTCTTCTGCTCCGGCTGAGCAACGGCAACGACCTTCTCCGGCTTCTTGCTCTCCTCGGGCTTCGGCTTCTCAGCTGCCGGCGGTACAGGCGGGATTGTAGGAGGGGTCGTCAGGCCGGGGCCGCCCTTGGGAAGGCCGTCTCCCGGGGGGGAAAAAGGCATGATGGCGACCCGGTAAACAGAGGGCACCATCTTGGTAATCACGAGCCTCGCGCTCAAGCCCAGGGCGATGACGAGGGCAATATGGAGCACCAGGGAGATGGCCCCTGCCCGCGGCAAGCCGCTCTTATCAGTGCTTCGAGCACGCTTTCTCATAGGAGCTGAAATTTAATCGGGATGTTTACCCAATGGGGAATTGCAGCCTCCGCAGGCGGATGCCTCGGCTTCCGCCCCCAATTCTCTCATCTCTTGAGCTCGACCCCTAAACCGGGGTTCTCCACGCCTGCCTGTGTCAGGACATCCATCACCTGGATCACAGAGTCATACCTGACATTTTTATCCCCGTTGATAATCACGGAGACGTCGGGGCTATTCTGCACCATTGCCTTCAGTTTATCCTTTAAGGCATCCAGGTCGATCCTCGCATCCTCAAGAAAGACCTCACCCTCGGCATCGATGGTGATGATGACATCCCGGGACGTCTCTGCGGATTTTGTTGCCTGCGGCAGCTGTACCTTCATGCTCGATTGATAGATGAAGGGGGTGGCTATCATGAAGATGATCAAGAGGACCAAGACGACATCGGTAAATGGGGTGATGTTGATCTCCGCCATCAATTGGGGTGTTTTTGTCCTTCTCCTCATGTTACTTCCTGCCGATCATGTCGGACAATTCGGAGGCGCTCAATTCCATGTCGATGATGAACGATTCTACCCTCTTGGCAAAATAATTGAAGGCGATAACCGCAGGGATGGCGACAAAAAGCCCTGTTGCCGTGCAGATCAATGCCTCGGCAACCCCTCCGATCACGATGCTCATCCCGCCGGCCCCGGCCGCGGCAATGTCATGGAACGCCCTGATGATCCCCAGCACCGTCCCAAAGAGCCCGATATAGACCGCCGTGTTCCCGATGGTCCCCACGATGCCGGTGAAGCGCTCCAATTTTGCGGTCTCGATGGTGATCTCCCGTTCCATCGCATTGGATATCTCCTTGTCACGCTGGCGAAAGCGCTCAAGCCCGGAACAGATCACGGCGGCGAAAGGGGCAAGCGTATCCTTGCAGGTGTCTATCGCCTTGTCGATATTGCCGCTTTTTACCGCCCTGGCTATGCCTGCCATAAACTCCGCTCTCTTGGTCTTGGATAGCTTCCGGTAATAGAGTAGCCTTTCTAAAAGGATGGTTATGGACAAAAAAGAGCAGAGCACGAGGATATACATGGTGAAACCGCCGATCTGAAATATCTCCATGAAGGTCTTTCCTTCAAGCATCTATGGTCCTCCTCACTATGGTATTTCTTGGAATAAGGGGTTCCTTCCGAAACCCCCTTGTGACCATTAATATTACCCAATTGTCAGAATTTGGCAAGCGGTATATCCGGACCTTTTCCCAGTCAGGACGCCCGGCACAGTGGCCTGAGGCATCAAGACCATGACCCCTCTTCCCGGGGGGTTTCATCCCCCATTGAACCCATCCACCTTTGCTGGTATGTTAGGATAATCCCGCCGAGAAGAAGGGTACGCATACAGCATGTCTTTCAAGAGGGCCTTACGGTTTCTCGCCTTGATGGTCTTTATCTGTATCGTGGTGGTGCTCCTTGCCCGCAGCAGCATCTGGGAGCTGCGGGCCAGGGCAGAGCAGGGCTTTACACAAGGGCGATTGGTCGAGCTGCAGGAGATGGCCGATGGCAAGCAGGCCTTTCCCGGCCCCCTCTATCGCGTGACGCCGGAGAGGGAGCTCCGCCCCCTGGGAAAGACCGATCCCCTGCCGCAATCCATGAGCGATTCAATCCTTGCTTCCCTTCCCGCCGGCCCTGGGGGGTTTCGCCTGGGTGATCAATACTGGGTCTGCCTCCCCTTGAAGGACGGCACCTACCTCCTTTCCAGCGTCCCCTACCATGAGGTCATCGCCTGGACCGCGGGATTTGAGGCCCGCGAGATCAGGAATGCCATACTCGTGATGGCGGCCTTTGGGGTCCTGGCCCTGGTCTGGATGTGGGCGGACTGGCGGGCCATGATGGCGGCCCAAAAGGCGCAGATGGTGGAGGAGCTGGAGCAAAAGGTCCGGGAGAGGACCGAGGCCTTGCAGAGGATGAACCGCCTGGCGAGGCTCGGGGAGTTCTCCGCCGGCCTGGCCCACGAGATCCGCAACCCCCTGGGCTCCCTGGTGACCGCTGCCAAACTCCTCCCCGATGCCACGGGGGGGGAGCAGGAGGAGTTGATTGGGGTGATGAAGCGGGAGTCTGCCAGGCTGGACCGCTTCCTGGCCGATTTCCTCGACTTCTCCAAGGACCCTTTGCCCAGGATCAGGATGAACCCTTTACACCCCATCCTGCAGCGGACCCTGGAGGGGGCAAAGAGGGGGGAGGCGTTTCAGCGGGTGCGCATCACCTATCGCCTGGACCCGCAGATCAAGGAGATCCCCTGCGACCCCGAGCAGCTGGAGCAGGTCTTTTGGAACATCGCCCTCAACGGAGCCCAGGCCATGGGGGGGGAGGGAGAGCTGCTTGTCTCCTCCTGCCGCAATGGGCGCTGGGCCGAGGTATCATTCAGGGACACGGGACCGGGCATACCCCCTGAGCAGAGGGAGCGGATCTTCGAGCCCCTGTACACGGAGCGGCGCGAGGGGACCGGGCTCGGGCTCTCCATCGCCAGCAGGATCGTGGAGGCCCACAATGGCTTTATCCAGGTGGCAAGCGACGCTTGCTCCTGGACCCTCTTCACCGTTTTCCTTCCCCTACAGGATGAAGGATGACGGAGCGGAAACATAAGGGTCACATCCTGGTGGTGGATGATGAGCCTTCCATGAGGACGACCCTCTCCATCCTCTTGAAGAGGGAGGGGTACCGGGTCTCGCAGGCGAGCGGGGGGGTTGAGGCGATAAAGATGCTGGCGCCGGGGGAGTACGACATGCTCCTCACCGATCTGAAGATGGAGGGGATGGACGGGATAGAGCTCCTGCGCCATATCAAGGCCGTTGATCCTCAGGCCGAGGTCCTCATCTTCACCGCCTACGGGACCATAGCCTCGGCAGTCGAGGCGATGAAGCTCGGGGCATATGACTACATCGGCAAACCCTTTGATGAAGAGGAGCTCCTGTTGAAAGTAGCCAGGGCCTTGGAGCGCAAGGCCCTGGTCAAGGAGGTCCAGGTCCTGCGGGCGGAGTTACAGGGACGAGGAGAAAGGGGACAGATCATCGCCGCCAGCAAGGAGATGAGGGAGGTCTTGGCGCAGATAGACCAGATTGCCCCCACCGAGGCCACTGTCTTGATCGAGGGGGAGAGCGGCACGGGCAAGGAGCTCGTCGCCCGGGCCATCCACCGGGGGAGCCTGCGCAGCGATCGCCCCTTCATCCCCATCAACTGCAGCACCTTCCCCGACACCCTCCTGGAGAGCGAGCTTTTCGGCTATGAAAAGGGCGCCTTCACCGGCGCGGACAAGGGGCGCAAGGGGCTCTTTGAGGCGGCCCATACGGGAACCCTCTTTTTGGATGAGATCGCTGACATGCCCCTGCCCCTCCAGGGGAAGCTCCTGCGTGCCCTGCAGGAGGGGGAGGTGAGGAGGCTGGGGAGCACGGCGACCATCAGGGTCGAGGTCCGCATCGTGGCCGCCACCAACAAAAAGGTCGACGCCCTGGTGGCCCAGGGCATCATCCGCGACGACCTCTTCTATCGCCTCAACGTAGTCAGGATCGTGATCCCCCCTTTGCGGGAGAGGCCCGACGACATCATCCCCCTTGCCCAGCACTTCCTGGATGTCTATAGGAAGAGGGCCAAAAAGGAGATCATGGGCTTTGCCCCTGATGCCGCCCAGGCCATGCTCGACCATCCCTGGCCCGGGAACGTGCGGGAGCTGGAGAACGCGGTGGAGCGGGGCGTTATCCTCTGCCAATCCTCCTCCATCACCGCGCAGGACCTATCCCTGAGTATCCCCCTGCTCGATACGGGGTCTGACCAGGGGATGACCCTCAAGGAGCTGGAGCGGCGCCACACCCTCTCTGCCCTGGAGCGGCACGGCGGCAACCAGGCCGAGACAGCCCGGGAGCTGGGCATCGGACGCAACACCCTCTGGAGGCGGCTCAAGGAGTACGGTATCATCCCGTAGTTATCCGCCATTGAATAAACCGATGGCGTTACGGATTACACGGATAGCGAGACGGCAGTGAGCAACAGGACTATGATTCCCAATACAAGGTTTATTTTGACAAGGTCCATTGAAATCTTCTTTAATCTTGTTGATCGTATTTCATCTCGTTTTGAACTGGATTTTTCGATTTTTTGATTCAGTATCAATCCCCTGTAAAAGTGGATAATAATCATTGCGGCGACGAAAAAATGTTTTAAAGCAATAATCACATGCCAACTTTTTTTCAGATCTAAAAAAGATGTATAGTTTTTGTCATAGTACAACATGATGATACCCGTCGCAATGAGCAGAAGGATACTCATGTTGGCCAGTGGAGTGAAGCGTTTTGCAATCTCCTTCATCAGTTTGCCAACCAGAGGCGGCGATTCCAAAGCTGCTTTCGAGCCCGGTACTATTACCAAAAGAGTCATCAGGATTCCGCCAATCCATACTACTGTTCCCATGGCATGGAGAAAATGGCTCAACGCCACTACCCAGAAAATCATGGCACACCTCCTTCCGATAAATCCTGCACATAGCCAAAGGGGAGGGGGATTTTTTCTACTTCCCCATCCCCCTTGGCGACGCTCTGCCTACTGAGACTTCTTGCCCTTCTTTTTGCTTTTGGCCGCTTTCACGCTCTTTTGTTTGCGCGGAATGCATCCGCAGTCGCAGCTGCTCTTTTTTCCCGCCATCTTGATCACCACCTTTCTGTTTAAGAGTTTAAGCAATAACTTAACTATATACACAAAAAAAATTGCTTACTTGTTCATAGACTCAATCTTCTGCAACCTTTGTCGGACAATACGAAGCTCTTTTCTGAGTTCTTCCTCATACTTTTTCAGGGATTCCAAGCTTGATCTTTCTAATTCGGATTCTCTAAATTTTCCTGTTCCTTGGCATCCGCACGTACAAACCGCATTTAATAGCTGCCGGCAATGTTCCATTGCTTTCTCATCTATTGAATATGGTATCCAGTATCCTTTCCGCTCGCTTCTGACAAGACCTGCTTGTTTCAATATCTTGAGGTGTTGGGAAACAGCCGCCGTCGTTATCCCGATGGTTGCGGCAATATCCTTGGCGCCTAAAGGCCCCTGGGCTTTAAGCAACTCGATTATTCTTACGCGCGTTTCCACGCTCAGCACTTTAAATATCTCGGTAGGTTCTATTTTCATAGGTCAACTACGGTATATTTAAGTGATTAAGCAATCACTTAAATATATAACCAAGATTTGTGCATGTCAAGTTTTTTTGAAAGAAATCCATAGGACTCGAAATTGGCAGATAAACCTGCCGCTCGCCCATAGTTCCATCCTGTAACAACTGTTCCAATCTGGAACAATCTTTTTTCACCCCCTACCGATTTCCCGAATAAAATTGGCTCCTTACAAGCCCTGCTTGCTGGCACACTGCTTGCTTAATAATCCCCCTTTATACGGGGGTGACTATAGGCACCCTGTTTTCGCAATCATCACCGGATAGAATGACAGGAGGATTTGACCCATGAAATATTCAGTGGCGTGCAATTGGGATGAAACACTTTTGGAGCGCCTCAGCAGCGAATCCGCTTCCGTGGAAACGCTTTTCGGCCAGATCACTGACGATCCCTTTGGCGGGGGGCGCGGTTCCTTTCTCGCTCCGAAAGTCAATCGGGATCAGGCGGCGGAATTCATCGCCGAAGCGCGGCGACGAGGCTTCCACTTTAACTATCTCCTCAACGGCGCCTGCCAGGACAACCTCGAAATGACCAGGCAGGGAAACCGCATCCTGTTTGACCATATCGAATGGGTCGCTTCGACAGGGGCCGACAAGGTGACCGTCACTCTGCCCATCATACTGGTATGGCTCAAACGCCATTTTCCGGAGTTCAAGGTGGTGGTATCCAGTTGGGCGCGTGTGGCCAATGTCAAGCGCGCCAAATACTGGGAGGATATCGGCGCGGATGAGATCATTGTGGCTGAGTATGCCACCCGTGACTTTGCATCCTTGGAGGCGATGCGACGGGCACTCCGCTGCAAGCTCGAGGTCATCGCCAACCCTTCCTGTCTCTATATGTGTTATCTCGACACGAACCATATAAACATGATGTCACATTCGGCCCAGGGCGGCCATGTGAGCGGCGGTTTTGTGCTGGACCACTGCCAGGTATACTGCCAGCGTTTGAAACTGGCGCAGCCCGATGAGCTTCTCAAGGCGCGGTGGGTGCGGCCTGAGGATGTCGGCGACTACGAGGAAATTGGCATCGATTCCCTCAAGCTCCTCGAACGATTTCGCAACACCGAGACCATGATGCAGGTGGTTCGCGCCTATGAGGATCGGCGCTTTGACGGCAACTTCGTCGAGCTGTTGACCCTTCCTCGCCGTAATGCCTACAACCCGCCGAATCTGGAATATCTCATTAAGCCTGAGCTGGTAAATATCGACTTGATGCTTGAGATGGCCGACATCTTCGGCTATTCCTTCTCCGATGTGATGCAGATAGACAATCGCGCCCTTGACGGTTTTGCAAAACACTTCAAGACGCACGATTGCTACCATAGCTCGTGCGAGGAATGCGGCTACTGCAAACGCTGGGCGGAAAAAACGGTACAAGTGGATGAGGCGAAACGCCAAGCGATTCTCGAGCGATTCGATTGCTTTATCGAGGCCATCATCGAACGCCGGACGCTCGCGGAAAACGTGCCCCCGGATGTAAGCCGCATCCATTTGAGCCCGGAAGCGGCTTCCGTACTCGACAGCCTGATGGTCTTTGTCCCGCCGCCCCTCTTGGAGATCGCTCGGATGAAGACCATCAATGGCGCCGCACAGATCGCCGGACAGGACAAAGGCTCTAAAACGGATGAAACAATCGGCACAGAGGCCATTGTCCATGCCTTCTGGCTGGGCACGCCCGAACCCTCCCGTGATCCCCTGCGGCAGGCACTCCAGCAGATGGGGCTCTGGCAGCACGTCGCGGCGGCAGAACAGGGAAAGGGGTGTTAAACGGTATGAAGGCTAAAACCAGAAAGGCCGGAGGAAAAAAGATGGATAAGAAACGTCTTGATTGCTTGCTCGTTCATGCCCCGAAGTTTGATAATTGGTACAAACCTCTCGGTGATTATATCTGGATCAATTACCTGCCGATGGGTATGTTTGCCTTGGCGGATAATCTCGATCGGCACGGCTATTCGGCGCAAATCGTGCACCTCGGCATCGAGTGGATCGAGGATCACGCATTCGATCTCATCGCTTATATAGGAAAGACCCGTCCTGCTGTTTGCGCCCTCTCCCTCCATTGGCACTACCAGGCCTATGATGTCATCAAGGTTGCCGAGGCGATCAAGGCCGCGTATCCGGATATCTTTATTTGCGCGGGGGGATTTACCGCAAGCTATTATCATCAGGAGATCCTTGAAGACTTTCCGTGCCTTGACGCCGTTATCCAAGGAGATGCGGAAGAGCCCCTGCTGAGGTTGGTTGAGCAGGTGACGAAGCAGGAACGTGCCTTACACAAGGTGCCGAACTTGACCTGGCGCTCGGATGGCCGGATCGTGGAGAACGAGGCCTTTTATTGCGCCACAGAGGCGGATCTCAATGCCCTGCGTTTTACCAACCTCCCCCTCCTTAAAAACTACAAGACCTATGTCGATTACTTCGGCCACCCCTTTATGTGGAAGAAGAGTTTTTCCAAGGAAGCCAATTTCCAAAAGCTTTCCATCGGTTCCAAGACCTTTCCGCTGGCAATCGGCAGGGGATGTCCCATGACGTGCACCTGGTGCGCCGGCAGCGTCCTCTCCCAGCGGTTCATCACCAGGCGCACGAAACCCATCTATCGGTCCATGGACAAGATACTGGAATCGATCCAAGAGGCATTGTCCTATGGCTACGAGACGATGTACGTGGTCTTTGATCCCTACCCCGACAACCACGATTTTTTCATAGAGCTCTTTGCCAAGATAAGAGAGAACAACATACAGTGCGAGATGGTCTTCGAGTGCCACGGCCTGCCGACCAAGCCGTTCATGGATGCGTTCCATGCTACCTTCCCCCATGAGGAGTCGTTTTTATGCATCTCCCCGGACACCGGCTCGGAGCGGCTGAGGCGGTTGCACAAGCACTGCTCTTATTCCAATGAAGAGCTCCTGGGTTGCCTGCGGTATCTGCAGGAGTTGGGGGTAAACAGCGAGGTCTTTTTTACCTATGGCATCCCCGGGGAGACCCCCGACGATTTACAAGAAACGATCAGACTCAAAAGGTTCATCAAGCGAAGATTCAAGAACGTCCGCTGTATCCGGGTCCTCTCCATAGAGATTGAGCCGGGGTCTCCCTGGCATATGGACCCGCAAAAATATGGCATTACGCACGATAGAACGCACTTCAGGGATTTTTACCGCGCGCATAGCTCCAAGTATAATCAGACCTATTCATCATTGGGCTATTTCATCCCGGACTATTTTCCCCCTGGCAATGGGGTTACGGACATCAGGGGTTTTGAACAGGCCCTGCAAAAGATTAAATGCAGGCATTTCTGCTTTGTCAACCCCAATGCGAGAAGGTCCGGCCCTGCCTGGACCGGCCGGTTGTTCTGCAATGTCTTGGCGATGATGGACCGGTTCAAACGGAAGGATGCGGGGGAAGAGGAGTCGCACCCTCTTTACGGCGGGACTTGAGATCGTACAGGCGTTTAGGGTATAACATACAGAAGGAGGTCTCCATATGAAGGGATTCAGAAAGTTCGCAGTACTAACCATGGTAGCCGCCCTCTTGCTGGCAGGGCCCGTCCTTGCCCAAGCGGCGGGAAAGGCCCCCTATAAGATCGGGGTGAACCTCGAATTGACCGGTCCGTGGGCGGAGATAACCAAGACCGTCAAGATGGCCATGGCGATGGAGGTGGAGCGGATCAACGCACAGGGTGGGATTGATGGGCACCCCCTGGAGCTCGTCATCGTGGACAACGGCTTCGATCTGGGCAGGGCCGCGGCCGCCATGACCACGTTCGCCCGTGCAAAGGATATCCTGGCAGTAGTGGGGCCCTTTGAGGACCCGCTCCAGGCCACCACCAGGGCTATCGCCGAGCGGGAAGGGATCACCAACATCATCTTCTGTCCCTCCAACCCCATGGTGCGGGGTCTTAAGCAGCGGTGGTCCTTTAACATCGCCCAGAGCGACGTCGTCGTCTCCCAACGGTTGGTGGATCTGTGTCTGGCCCGGGGGTACAAGACGGCCCTGGTCTTCGCGGGTAATTGGCCCCTGGCCCAGAGCCTGGCCGAAAACTTCAAGCGCATCGGCGCGGACAAGGGGATCAAGGTCATCATCTCCTCTGAGACCCATGCCCCGAGCGATATCGACATGACCCCGCAGCTAATTAAGCTCAAACCCATCATCGAGAAAGAAAAGGTGGATTGCCTCTACGCATGCACCGGCGGTCCTCCCGGTCCCATCATCGTCAAGAATATGCGCGCTCTCGGTATAAAGACCCCGGTCATCGGGACCCACGCCTTCGGCTTCGGCTTTATCATCGCCCTTGGGGGCGCGGCCATGGAGGGGGTGGAGTTCGCGGCGGGAAAACCTGTGGTCCCCGATCAGCTCGATAAGAACGACCCCATACGCCCCATCGTCATCGATTTCGACAAGCGGATGAAGGCGCGCTATAAGATCGGGGCTGATCAGATAGCCGGTCATGCCCATGACGCCACCTGGCTTGTCTACGATGCCTTGAAGCGGTGTCAGGGCAAGGTCACCAGGGCTCGATTCAGGGATGCCCTGGAGGCGACCAAGGGATTTAAGGCGTGCCACGGCATATATACGTACAGCCCCACGGATCACGATGGTCTGCG
>MGQS01000100.1:17972-20445 GCA_001797905.1 Deltaproteobacteria bacterium RBG_16_54_11
GTACGATTGGGGGGTGGGAGGATAGCTGGTTCCGCTCACCCCTTTTTTTTACATTAAACGGAGGGTTCCGTGACTCCTTGGGTATATATCCCACAACTTCTTGCCACCGGCATCACCATGGGGGCCATCTACGCCCTGGTTGCCCTGGGATTTGTCACCATCGTGAGGGCCTCCCAGATCTTAAACTTTGCCCAGGGGGAGTTCGTCATGCTGGGGGGGGTGCTCACCTTTTTCTTTATCACGGGGGCCGGGTTCTCCTACCCTGTCGCCGCCTTGGTGGCGGTGATCTCGGTCGTCATCATAGGGTTCCTCCTTCATCTCCTTGTCGTCTATCCCCTGCGCAAGGCCTCCGCCCTCATCGTGCTCATGGCGACCTTGGGGGCATCCATTGTCCTCAGCAACACCAGCGCGCTCCTTTTTGGGACATTACCCAAGACCCTGCCCTCCTTCTCCGGCGAGCAACCCCTGGAGATAGGTGGGGTCCTCATCGCCCCCCAGAGCCTTTGGGTCCTCGGCGCTACCTTTTTTCTGTTGCTTGTCCTCCATCTCCTCGCGCGCCGGACCCTCCTGGGCAAGGCCATGGAGGCAAGCTCGACCGATCCTCTGGGCGCCGATCTCGCGGGGATTTCGAGAAACCTCATGGTCTTTTTCGCCTTCGGGGTAAGCGCCGGGATGGGATCTATTGCCGGGGTTCTTGTCACCCCGCTCTTTTATACGAGCTATAGTGCCGGCACGCTGCTCGGTTTAAAGGGCTTCATCGCCGCGGTCTTGGGTGGCTGGGGGAAAAACAGCGGGGCCATCCTGGGCGGTTTTGCCTTGGGTATCGTGGAATCCTTAAGCGTCGCCTTCATCCCGGCGGGTTACAAGGATGGGGTGGCATTTGTGATCCTGTTGCTCATCCTCTATTTCAGGCCCAAGGGAATCCTGGGTTCACCCTTTATCGATAGCCGCCGATGGTAAAAGGGCATCAGAGCGAGTTTAGAAAAAGAGACCTCTTGTACACGGGGGGGCTGTGGCTCATTTCCCTGATCCTGCCTGATCCTCACCTCCCTTATAGAAAGGAATTGATTAAAAAAAGGGACTTCTTGTATCTCGGCGCCCTGCTGCTGCTCCCCTTGATCTTCCCAAATCCTCATTTCTATTACGTCATGGTCCTGGCGGGGATCTATGCCGTCTTGTCCGTGGGGTTAAGCCTCTTTCTCGGGTACGCCGGGCAGATCTCTCTGGGGCATGCCGCCTTTTTCGGGATCGGGGCCTATACAACCGCCATCCTCACCACTCAGTACGGGGTTACCTCCGTGGGGGCCTTCGGGATGGCTGCTGCCGCAGCCACTGCAGCTGCCTATCTTATCGGCAAACCTATTCTTAAACTCAAAGGATATTTCCTGGCCCTGGCCACGCTCGGGTTTGGGGAGATCTTCTTGGTCATGGTCAGGGAAGCCAGGGGCCTCACGGGCGGGGTCAGCGGGATCTTCGGCGTCCCCTGGTTTTCCGCGGCCGGATTCACCTTTGACACCTCTCTTAAGCAATACTATCTCGTCTGGGGGGTGCTCATCGGACTGGTCCTCTTTGCCAAAAACCTGGTGCGCTCCAAGATGGGCAGGGCCTTGTTGGCTGTGGCGGCGAGTGAGGATGCCGCCGCCAGCGTCGGCATCAATGTGGCCCGGGTCAAGCTCGGGGTCTTTGTGATCAGCGCTGCCTTTGCCGGCCTTGCCGGGAGCCTGTTCGCCGGCGTTATGTCCACGGCGAGCCCTGATGCCTTCGGCTTGGGCTTGTCCGTGCTCATCGTCATGATGGTCATCATAGGTGGTATGGGCACCCTGTATGGCCCCATCTTCGCGGCCATCTTCCTCACCTGGCTCATGGACGTCCTCGGGGGATACCAGGAATACAGCCTCCCCCTCTTCGGCGTGGTCTTCATTCTCCTGCTCATCTTCTTTCCCGACGGGGTCGGGACCCGTCTCAATGCCCGGTTGATATATCTCATCAGCTACTGGGGGAGAAAGCGGAGGAGGGAAAGGGTCGATAGGTGATGTCTCTTCTTGTCCTCGATACGATAAGCAAGAGCTACGACGGCGTCCGTGCCCTGAACCGGGTATCGCTCACCGTGCGCGCGGGGACCATTAAGGGATTGATCGGCCCTAATGGAGCGGGCAAGACCACCCTCTTTCACCTGATCAGCGGGATGGAAAGCCCAAGCTCGGGAACGATCTCCTTCCGCGGGGTAGATATCACGGGGAAGGCACCGCATGAGATCGCCGCCCTGGGGGTGGGGAGGACCTTTCAGACCATCCAGACATGGGGCAACATGACCGTGGTAGAAAATATATTAGCGGGGATGCACACCAGGATACGGGGCGATTTTCTTTCCTGCGGGTTCTGGCTCCCCTGGATACACAAGGGAGAAAAAGGCGCGCTGCAGGAGGCCAAGCGGATATTGGAGTTCCTTGGTCTGCTGGGGAGGTGGAAATGG
>MGQS01000100.1:20454-23966 GCA_001797905.1 Deltaproteobacteria bacterium RBG_16_54_11
CAACTCTCCTTCGGTCAGCAGAAGATGCTTGAGTTGGGGAGGGCGCTGGCCATGCGGCCGAAGCTCCTGCTGCTGGACGAGCCGGCTGCCGGCCTGACCCCCGCCGAGGTAAAAAAACTGTCGGAAAAGGTATGCCAGCTCAGAGACCAGGGAATCACCATCCTGGTTGTGGAGCATCACCTGGGGATGGTCATGGACGTAGCGGATGACATAGCGGTGCTCCATAATGGTGAGCTCATCGCCGACGATACTCCCGAGGCGGTGAAAAAAAATCCTCGCGTCATCGAGGCATACCTCACAATCGCGGGCGGATGAGGCGATGCTGAGGATAAAGAAACTGATTGTTCATTACGGGCCCTTCATCGCGCTCAACGAGATCTCCCTGGAGGTAAAAGCGGGAGAGGTGGTTGCCCTTATCGGCCCCAACAAGGCGGGAAAGACCACGCTGCTGCTCACCATATCCGGTATCCTGGAGACGACCGAAGGGCGGATCTTCTTTCAAGCAGAAGATATCACCAACCTCGTTCCCCATAAGATCGTAGCGCGCGGGATCGGGCATGTCCCCCAGGGGCGCCATATCTTCCCCACGCTCTCTGTCTTCGATAATCTCATGATGGGGGCGTATGGCGGGAAGGGAACGGGAAAAACTGTTCAGGAAGATCTGGCATGGATCTATGAGCTTTTTCCTGTCCTCAAGCAGAGGGGCCGGCAGCGGGCGGGCACCTTGAGCGGCGGCGAACAGCAGATGTTGGCCATCGGCCGGGCGCTGATGGGCCGTCCCAAGCTCCTGATGCTGGATGAACCCTCGTCGGGGCTTGCCCCCCGGTATATCGATGAAATCTTTGCCGCCTTCAAGGAGATGAACAGGCGCGGCTTGACCCTCTTCATCGTTGAGCAAGAAATTCAACTATCCCTGGCCATCGCCCACCGGGGATATATCCTGAGCAATGGCCGCCTGATCAAAGGGGGCCCCGCATCCGCCCTCCTTAAGAGCCAGGAGGTCAGGGCGCTCTGCTGGGGGTAACTATTGAGAAAACCGATATATGTCCGGTCACGGCGAACAGCGATTTGTTGAGAACAATAGGTTCCAAATCCCCCCACCCCCCTGACCAAAGGGTCACCTTCGGTTTGCTAAAGGGGGGTAAGGGGGGATTTTCCTTGCCAAAGGTAGGGTTCCCGGAGGTGGCTCTTTAGCCAGTGTGTGCCGAAGCAGCTAGAGGAAATTACTTGGTAGAAGAACGGGGCGCGCCTTTTGGGGGTGCGTTGATGGCCTGGGTCAAAAATTCAAACCATTGCTGCTGCAGGGCGATCCTGCGCCGGGGAATGATGATACTGGGGGCAAACCTGAGGGTGAAGGATTTCCCCTGCTCGTGCCGGAAGGTGAGATTAAAGAGGACGGTGTCCGATCCATAATAATTATCTCTGGTGAGGGTGATCTTTTCCATTGTAGGAAAGGGTATTTTTAAATCTACCTCTTCACCGCCTTTCCCCTTGGGCACCTTGAAAAATAAGACCTTCCCCTCGATTCGCAAACGCCCCTTGCGCCTGGCCCCCTTGATGGGGAGCCCACCGTAGTAATACATCGGGCATGGACGGGGAACTATCATGGTAAGAGGTACCATAACATTGGCAACCTGGTGCGTCAACGGGAATTGGGTGGTGTCAACATGTTACAGATACACGGCATCTCTTGCAAAATGATCTGCCGATTGTTACAGTAAAAACATCATGAAACTGCGAGTAGGAGCTAATTGGGACATCGCCTTTCTTGACGCCGTACAGGGGAGATCGGTGGATGCCCTCTTTGGCAAGCTTCCCTTCGATATCGTGGGGGGGGCGCGGCCCGGGTTTGTCTTGCCCCAGGTGGGCCGCCGTGACGTGGAACAATACATTCAGGCCTGCCACGCCCGCGGCATGGAGTTTAGCTACCTGCTGAATGCCCCCTGTCTGGGCAACCTCCAATATTCCAAAAAAGGGTATGGGCAGATCATCGAACTTTTGGAATGGATCGAGCATGCCGGAGCGGACGCCGTCACCGTCGGCATGCCGTACCTCATAGATCTCATCCGGGAACGATTCCCCCGGCTCAAGGTCAAGGTTTCCACCACGGCCCGGGTCAATACCGTGCGCAAGGCCCTGCAATATGAAGCAATGGGGGTGGAGGAGATCATCATCGATGAGCACATCAACCGTGAGTTCAAAACCTTAGCGGCGATCAGAAAGGCGGTGGGGTGCAACTTAGAGCTGATCCTCAACAACATCTGTCTCTGGCAGTGCCCGTATAATTACGAACATGTCAACCATGATGGCCATGCCTCCCGGGAAGGGGAGGAGGATTACTGTTACCTTCAATATCCGGGGTATCTGTGCCTCTATAGAAAATTGACGGACCCGGTGGAGCTCCTGAGATCCCCGTGGATCAGGCCCGAGGATGTCGCCGCGTATGAGGAGCTGGGGTACGAACATTTCAAAATCACGGAGCGGTTTAAACGGACCCCCCTGCTGCTCGAACATGTCCGGGCCTATGAAAGCCGGCGTTACGACGGGAACCTCCTGGATCTCTTCACCCTCCCGAGGAAGGGCGCGTTCACCCCTGTGCATTTGGAGTACTTTATCAAACCGAAACATGTCAACATCATGAAGGTCTCCGAATTAGGGAAGGTCTTTGATTTGGAGTTCCGCGAGCTCGTTTACCTTGATAATAGTAAGCTGAAGGGATTTCTCGCGCATTTTAAGGCAAAGGATTGCAATCAGACCTCGTGCGCGCAATGTCATTATTGCGACGGGGTCTTTAAAAAGGCCGCGACGGTGAACGACAAGGAACTCACAAAGGCCGCCAAAAGGGTAAAAGATTTCTCCAGTACCCTCATCTCCGGGGAGATCTTTGACATTCCCAAGGCCCACCTTCTGTTCCGTATCCCCGGTATCCAGTTCCTGCTCAAAAAATTAGTCCAGTGGCGCTTCAACAAAGAACAAGGCATTGAGTCCTAAGGAGACGAGAGCAGGATGCGGTTTTTGTTAATCGACCCACCCCATAAAATCTGGACCATTCTCAGGGCGTGGACGCCCTCGCCGGGATGTCTGCAGCTTTTGGCCTACGTGGAGCGGGAAGGATTCGATATCGAGTATATGGATTGCACGCTCAATGAAAACCCGTGGCGCGATCTGGAGGAAAAGATCCGCAAGGAAAAGCCGGATGTGGTCGGCATCTCCGTGATCTGCACGGCCTTCATCTATGACGGGATGAACGCCGCCAATCTTATTAAGGCCGCGAGCCCGAACACCATCGTCATTATGGGTGGCGAGCATCCGTCATTTACGGCGGAGGAAACACTCAGGGATTGTCCGGCGATTGATTATATCTGCGTCGGCGAGGGGGAAGTGACGCTCGCCGAATTCCTGAGTGCTATTGAAAAGAGGAAGGATATCTCCAAGGTCTTGGGCCTTGCCTATCTTAATGAGAAAGGGAAGTTTTGCTATACCGGCGATCGCCCCTTTATTGAAGACCTCGA
>MGQS01000100.1:24028-27449 GCA_001797905.1 Deltaproteobacteria bacterium RBG_16_54_11
CCGAGGGGCGGGGAGGGCTCGTGGTCAATTTTTCCCGGGGATGCACCTGGGACTGCACCTTCTGCTCGGAATCGGCTTTTTATAAGAAGACCTGGAGGAATCGGAGCCCCAAAAAAATCGCCGATGAGCTCGAACTCCTGAAAGAAAAATACAACCGGAATATTTTTTACGTCGGCGACAATACCTTCAACGTTAAGCGGGAGCAAGGCGTCGGCTTCATCGAAGAGATGCTCAAGCGCAAGACGAATCAGCGCTTTTGGCTGCAATCGAGGGCCGATCTGGTGATCAGAGACGAAGATCTGTTGGATGGTTTTAGGGAGGCGGGTGTCTATCAGTTTATGATGGGGCTCGAGTACCATGCGGACGCGGTGCTCAAGGATATCCGCAAGCGCCTGTCGGTAGAGCAAGCTCGCAAGGCCATGGCGCTCCTGAAAGAACATGGGTTGATGGTCATGGCGACCCTGCTCATCGGTCATTGGGATGAGACGGAAGAAGATCGCGCGGCCTTTTTAAAATTCTTCGGAAAATATGTGGATCACTTCGGTCTCAACCTGATCACCCCCCTTCCCGGAACCCCCTTTTTTAAGAGCATGAAGGCATTGGGGAGGATTGAGGACCGGGACTACCGTAATTACGACTATCTGCACGCGGTGATGGCGACCAAGGAAACGGATCACCTCGAGCAAGTAAACCTCATTTATAAAGATACCATGAGGCGTTACTATTGGCGGCCGCTGGAGTTGTTGAAGCTCTTCTCTCCCAATCCGATCCTGAGACGGCACCACCGCTATTACATCACCCAGGTAGCCCTCAATATCATGATGCATGAGATCTTTGGAACGCCGATGTGGGTGCAGCCCAACTACCAGGAGTATAAAGACTATCTGGTAGAGCGGGGCGAGGCGCTGCCCGAAGAGTTGATGGCCGCTGCCAAGTAAACGAACTATTCCCTCTATCGCCATCCTCATCAATCGCTCATCTCTCCACCCCGTTTGTTTCGGTTCGGACAACTGTCCTCTCGGCTCGCTCAAAAGAGGGGCCTGTTGTAAACCTGAACGAGAGTCCGAAGCTCAAGGCCCTCTCCCTGGGGGAGGATAGGTCAGGAAAAAGGCTTGACTCCCCCCTGCCCGTAGCGGTATATGATTACCTGGAAAATTGATTTCAAATCCTCCCATCCCCCCTTTACTAAAGCCGGAGGTGGCTCTTTAGCCAGGGGGTAAGGGGGGATTCCCGCCAAAGGGCCACTGGCCAAGGGGTCACCTTCGGCTTCGGCCTCACCCTGGCCCTCTCCCGCCAACGGGAGAGGGGATAGATAGTTTTTTCATCGCTTGTAGGAGATTAAGCAGTTTTAAAAAATTATTGAAGACAAAGCGGAAGGATTTTTTTGTGCCTGTACGACCCGTACGGAAAAAAAAGGAACAACTCGTCCCCGAGGGGCTGCTCCTGTTCAGGGAAAACATCCTTACCAAGGGGAACATCTTCGGGGCCAATTCCAAGGCCCGGTGGGCCGCAGGGCTGAAACTCCCCGCCCAGGCGGAAACGATATTCTTCGCCGGGTGCGGCTATCAGTTCCTGGGGGAGGCCGAGGCCATCCTCTCGGCTGTCCTGGCCCTGGACAAACGCAATCTCCCTTGGGAGCGGACACTAAGGATAACCCGGTTCCTCAACAAGAGGGGGATAAACCTGGGGGATCTCTATGGCAAGATCACGCATCTTTTCCGCCGCACTGAAAACCCCCTGCTGAGCGCCGTCGAGGTACTGCAAAGGATGCATATCGATGTCGGCTATCTCGCCGAAGAGGAGCCCTGCTGCGCCGCCCCCCTCTACTACGCCGGTTTTCAAGAGGAGTTCGCTGCGCGGGCTGCGGCGACGCAGAGGATATTGCAGGAGAGAAAAATCAAGCGGATCATCGGGATGGTCCCCTCCTGCACCTTTGCCCTGCGTACGCTCTTTCCCCAACGCGGGAAGGGATCGCCGGTGGAGGTGAGCCACTTCCTGGAGATCGTCTGGGAGGAAATCAAAAAAGGCATGCGGTTCCGCCTCCCCCGCGAGGTCGTTGTCACCTACCACGATCCCTGTATCCTGTCCAGGTACCTCTGCCTGATTGAAGAACCCCGGCAGATCCTGCGCTCCATCGAGGGGGTCGTGTTTGCCGACGTCGAACGCAACAAGGAGGAGTGGTCCACCTGCTGCGGCGGCGGGGGGGGGTTCGAGGTGATCTACCCCGAAATAAGCCATACCATAGCCGCCAACAGGGTGCAGGAGCTTCTGAAGACCGGCGCCTCCATCATCGTCACCTCCTGCCCCGGGTGCCTTATCCAGCTCAGGGAAGGGGTCAAGAAACTGAAGGCCCGGGAGGTGGAGGTCATGGATATGGCCCAATTGCTTCGCAGCGCTTTGCCGGAGGAATGAGATGTCTAAAGTCAAGGCATACAAAAAGAGGTTAAAAGAGGCTGCCCGCGATCCGAAGATCAGCGTGGCCCTGAAGCGGGCCATCGAGAGCTACCGGAAGAATGTCGATGAGGCCCTTAAAAAATTCCCCCACACCCTGAAGCTGGCAGAGGAAGTCAGGGGGATCAAGGAGCAATCTATCCCCCGCATGGAGGAGTTGACAGAGCAGGCATGCGAGGCCATCCGGCAAAACAAGGGCAAGGCCTTTATAGCCCGCACCGCCGGCGAGGCCCTGGAGATCATTGATGGGATCGTGGGCACGGGCAAGCTCATCGTCAAGGGGAAGAGCCTGACCGGCGAGGAGATAGACCTCCGGGAACACCTCGAAGGCAGGGGCAACGAGGTCTACGAGACCGATCTGGGGGAATATATCATCCAGCAGCTGGGCATCAAGCCCATGCATCTCCTCGCGCCGGCGATCCACGTGCCCAAAGAGGATGTGGCCAAACTCTTGAGCCGGGTTACCGGCAAGAAAATCCCCCCCGATATCGAGACCGAGGTGGCCACGGTGCGGGGGATCCTGCGGGATAAGTTCTTCCGCGCCGATATCGGGATGAGCGGCGCCAATGTCGTCGCCGCCGACACCGGCACCCTCTTCCAGATAGAAAACGAGGGGAACATCCGCCTTTCCACCTCCGCCCCGCCGATCTGCATCGTGCTGGTGGGGATGGAAAAGATAGTCCCGACCATCGAGGATGCCTTCAAGGTGGCGGAGGTGACGTGGCGTTTCGCCGGCTACACCGTTCCCGCCTATGTCAACCTCGTCTCCGGCCCCAGCAAGACCGGCGACATCGAAAAGGTCATCACCTATGGGGCCCACGGCCCCAAGGAAATGCACGTGATCTTCCTGGATGCCGGTCGCAGCAAGCTTGCCAAAGAACCCGCTTTCCAAGAGGCCCTCTTTTGCCTGCGCTGCGGCGGCTGTCTCTACGAGTGCCCCCTCTTCGCCGTCACCGCCGGACGCTTCGGC
>MGQS01000101.1:0-385 GCA_001797905.1 Deltaproteobacteria bacterium RBG_16_54_11
GCCTACTGCCTCGCCCAGGAGGGCATACAGGTTCTGGTCTTGGAGCGGGGAGATCACCCCGGCAGCAAGAATGTGACCGGTGGGCGGATCTATCTTTTGCCTCTGCGACCCTATCTGCCTGAACTCTGGGATGCGGCCCCGCTGGAGCGGGCAGTCACCAAAGAGGTGATTACCATGTTGGGGCAGGGCTCCTCCCTCACCCTGCAGTTCACCTCGGACAAGTTCCGCGAAATGCCTGCGCACAGCTATACGATCCTGCGGTCACGGTTCGATAAATGGCTGGGGGAACGGGTGGTAGAGAAGGGTGGCTTTGTGGTGCCGCAGCGTCGGGTGATTGACCTCATGAAAGATGATGGTCGGATAGTCGGTGTGTTTCCGACGGCGA
>MGQS01000101.1:398-4779 GCA_001797905.1 Deltaproteobacteria bacterium RBG_16_54_11
GATGTGGTCATTGCGGCCGACGGTGCCCTCTCCCTGATGGCTGAGCAGGCAGGCCTGCGGGGAGCATTGACCCCGCGCCATGCCGCGGTGGCCCTCAAGGAGGTCATCAGGCTTGCACCTGAGGTCATCGAGGAACGCTTCGGCTTGACCCCCGGCGAGGGCGCAGCACACCTTTTTTTCGGGGCCATTACCCCCGGGCTCTTCGGCGGCGGGTTCCTCTACACCAATCGCGATACCCTCTCCCTCGGCCTGGTGCTGGGGATAGAATCTTTTCTAGAGAGCAAGCCCCCCCTGGAAACCCATCGGATCTTCGAGGCGTTTAAAGAACGGCAGGAGATAGCGCACCTTATCAAGGGCGGAGAATTGGCCGAGTACTCCGCCCACCTGATCCCCGAGGGGGGCAATAGCCCCCTTCCCCAGCCCTATGGCGACGGGATCGTCGTGGTGGGGGATGCCGCGGGCCTCGCCCTGAATATGGGGATCACCGTGCGGGGGATGGAGTTCGCGATAGCCTCCGGCTATCTGGCTGCCCAGACCGTCAAAAAGGCCAAGGAAAAGGGGGATTTCTCCGCCTCAACCCTTGCCCTTTATCAAACGCTGCTCAAGGAGAGCTTTGTGCTGAAGGATATGAAGACCTTCCGGCATAGTCTGGAGGCCTTGGAGAACCCCCGGATGACCGGCTTTTATCCCCAATGGGCCTGCAAGGTCCTGGAGCAGCTTTTTTGGATAGGGGAGGGGCCCAAGGAACGGATCTCCTCCACCCTCTGGAAGGGGGCAAGGCAGGGGCTTCTCAATTTTCAGGTTCTCAAGGATCTTTTGATGCTCAGGAGGATATGATGGACCCTGCTTCTAAGCTCAGTGTTGATATATTTAAGAACGATCAGGAATCCCATATTGTGATTAGACAAGAAATCTGTCACAGATGCGAGCCCAAGCCCTGCCTCTGCATCTGTCCAGGCGGGCTCTATTCCTTAAACGAGGCGACAGGAGATCTATTGATAGAGTATAAAGGCTGCCTGGAGTGCGGCAGCTGCCGGGTGGCCTGTCCTTTTGGGGCCCTCGTATGGAGCTACCCCCGGGGAGGGTTTGGCGTGCAGTACCGGCATGGATAAGGCTTGATCACATCTGACCAAAGGGTGTCACCTTCGGGAAAGTCCTTTGTATTTTTTGAGCAATCTATTGGCTAAACCGCGGCCGGAGGTGGCCCTTTGGCCAGGGGATTTGAAACATATTTTATAGACAGCAAATCTAGCAATCAGGAAGGATAAAAAGATGAGTAAACGGGCTACGCAGACACCCTGGCATGCGATGAAACCGGAACAGGTATTAACGGCGCTGAAGACTGATGCCCATAAGGGTTTAACCGGCGATACGGCACGCAAACGCCTTGAAACATATGGCTACAATGAATTGAAAAAGGAAAAGGGGATTTCTCCTCTCACCCTCTTCATCAATCAGTTCAAGAATATCCTCATCATCATCCTACTCATCGCCATCGCACTTTCAGTTGTCACGTATTTCATTGACCCTGAAAAGGGGGAGATAATCGACGCAGTCATCATCGCGGTCATTGTCGTCTTTTGTGCTGCGCTTGGGTTTGTCCAGGAATATCGGGCAGAGCGGGCCTTAGAGGCATTAAAGAAGATGCTCTCCCCTACCATCACCGTCTTGAGGGGGGGCAAAGAAGAGGAGGTGCCATCGAAGGAACTCGTCCCCGGTGATGTCTTACTCCTCGAGGCAGGGGATAAGATCCCGGCTGATGCGAGGTTGATTGAAAGTTACTCCCTGCGATGCGATGAGGCCCCTCTTACCGGAGAGTCTGCCCCCGTGGGTAAAGATATCGATCCGCTGCCTGAACAGGTGCGCGTCAGTGATAGAAGGAATATGCTCTTTACAGGCACCACGGTGACCTATGGCAGGGGTAAGGCGGTGGTCACCTCCACCGGCATGCATACGGAGTTCGGCAAGATTGCCCAGGAGGTGACGGCCGTTGAGACAGAAAAAACCCCTCTTGAGAAGCGGACCAACGAGATAGGCAAATGGCTTGGCATTATCTCCCTCGGGATCTGTTTTCTTGTTGCCGGGGTGAGTGTAGCAAGGGAGCTTCTGGGCGGGGGAAAGGTCGACTTGCCGTTTATTGTAACCATGGTGATGTTTACTGTGGCCCTTGCCGTGGCAGCAGTGCCCGAGGCTTTGGCAGCCATTGTGACGGGCGCCCTTGCCATCGGCATGCATCAGATGGCCCAGAGGAACGCCCTGGTCAGAAAGATGCCGGCCGTGGAGACCCTCGGCTGCACCACCGTGATCTGCTCGGATAAGACAGGGACCCTCACCAAGGGGGAGATGACCGTGAGAAAGATATTCACAGGAGGTCGGCAGATCGAGGTTACCGGGGTCGGATACGAGCCCAAGGGAGAATTTAAGGGGTCGGAGATCCATATCACAGATAGCAGATCCCTCCGCTTGCTCCTTCAATGCGGACTCCTCTGCAGTGATGCCGTATTAGAAGAAAAAGAAGGCAAATGGATAGTGAAGGGTGATCCCACGGAGGGCGCCCTTATCGTTGCAGCGGTAAAGGCAGGCATTCATGGGACAGAAATAAGGCTTGAGAATCCGAGGATAGAAGAGATCCCCTTTAGCTCGGAGAGAAAGCGCATGACCACTATCCATCACATGGCAGACGGTAAAAAAATGGCCTTTATGAAAGGCGCTCCGGAGGTGGTCTTGGAACGATGTACTCATATCTTAGAAGAAGATGGGGTAAAGGAACTGGACGAATCGACAAAGGCCCAGCTATTAAGGCAAAACGCGGATATGGCGCAGGCGGCTTTGCGGCTGCTCGGGTTTGCCTGCAGGGAATATACCGGACCAACGGAATCCTCGGAGGAACGGGTCGAAAAAAATATGGTGTTTGTCGGTCTTGCAGGGATGATGGACCCGCCAAGGGAAGAAGCGATCGAGGCCATCAGAGTCTGTATGCAGGTGGGCATCAGATCTATCATGATTACGGGGGACCATAAACTCACGGCCGTTGCCATTGCCAAGGAGATGGGCATCTATAAAGATGGTGATATGGTATTGGGCGGCGAGGAGTTGGAGGCCATTGCCGAAGAGGAGCTGGAAAAGATCGTCGACAAGGTTACGGTCTATGCGAGGGTATCGCCGACGGATAAGTTGAAGATCGTCAAGGCATGGAAGGCGCGAGGAGAGGTCGTCGCCATGACCGGTGACGGTGTCAACGATGCGCCGGCGCTTAAGCATGCCGATATCGGGGTGGCCATGGGCATCACCGGGACAGAGGTGACGAAAGAGGCAGCGGATATGGTCCTCAGTGATGACAATTTTGCCACCATTGTCAAGGCAATAGAGCGCGGCAGGTGGATCTACGACAATATAAAGAAGTATCTCACTTATCTCCTGAGGTGCAACATTACAGAGGTGTTGGTGATCGGAGGGGTGGTCTTGGTTTCAGGTCCGGAATATCTTCCCCTTTTGCCGGCAGCCATATTGTATATGAACCTGGCGACGGATGGGCTTCCGGCCCTTGCTTTGGGAGTAGCCCCCCCTGACCCGGATATCATGCAAAGACCGCCGAGAGACCCCAAGGAGAGCGTCTTTTCCTGGGATGTAAGGATGTTTATTCTCCTGGCACTGTTCATTGAGATCCCCTTTTTCTTCTTTCTTTTCTACCATGAACTCGCCGATATCGCCCAAGCCAGGACAGAGATATTCTTCCTGTTTATACTCATCGAGCTTATCATTGCCCTTAACTTTCGCTCCATGAAATACAGCATCTTCAAGGTTCGTCCTCACAAATGGCTGCTCATGGCCCTTGCATGGGAAATTATCTTAATTATTGTGCTGGTTCAGATCCCAGCAGTGCGCAATGCCTTCGGAATACTTAAACCTTCACTTGTTGGTATCGAACTCATCTTGGGCTTCGGCATTGTCGTGTTTATCTCCATGGAGGTGATCAAGGCGGTGATAAGAAGGCGGATGGCTCATAAGGCTGTTTAAGAATGATGCTCGGGCCCTTTCAAGAACCCCCTGCAATGGGGGAGGGTGACAGGGGGCCTCTCTTTTTGAGGTCCCTGATGATCTCCCCTGCCTCCTGCTCTTCATAAGGGGCGAGGGGGATGCGGCCGAAGCGGACCCGATAGTAGAGGGAGGTAATCCTCTCCAGCGAGGGGAAGATCGCGCCTTCCACCCTGCCCACCCTGTCGGCGAATTCAGCAGGGGTTTCCGTTGCCTGCTTGGGGATCTTTTTCTTTTCGAGGACCTTTAACATCATCAGATAAAACGAGATCCCGGCGGGCGGCTTGCCTGCCCTTTTTGTCCCCCTGTACCTTTTCTTCTTCCATCTCCAGGCGATGAGCAGGAT
>MGQS01000101.1:4807-15354 GCA_001797905.1 Deltaproteobacteria bacterium RBG_16_54_11
GAGGAGGGCCGACCAGCTTTCTCCCGTCCCCCGGGAAACGGAGATGAGTGCGGAAAGAGGCGCAGGCCCATTACCTTCTGATGCAAGGACAGGAGGATCCTTATCTGGTCCCTGCGCGAGTACCGGATGATATAGCGGTTCCACTTGAGCTTGAGAAAGTCATAATATCGATAGAACGTAGACATCACGGGGACAAGGGTCTGTGTTTCAGCCGGAGGTGTGGGGTCAAAGGGGACCCAACCCTTATCCGGCAGATAGGCCTCTATCCAGGTATGGGCATCCCGTTGACGCACCATGAAGTATCGACCCAGGGAGTTCCACTCACCCGGGAGAAAACCACCGACCAGACGGGTGGGTACCCCTGCCTCACGCAGCAGCACGGCAGCAGCCGTGGCGAAGTGTTCACAGTAACCCTCTCGCGAGTGGAGCAGGAAGTCCTCCAGCGGGAGGAAACGCTTATCCCGCTTTGGGTTGAGGGAATAGGTGAAATTGCCCCGGAGATAGGCGAGCACACGGTCGATCTTTTCCTTGGGTGATCTTGCCTTAGCGACGATCTCCCGGGCCAACGATGCAACCGCTTTCTTCTGTTCAGGTAATTGGAGGTATATCTCTGCCGGCTTCTCGATAGATTCCTGATACCTTTGTTTGCTTGGTTCCGGGGCTGAGTAGACCTCATAGTTGTATCGTTCCTGCGGCGGCGATGGGAGATGGATGCCGCCGCCTTCATCGACGAGCAGATGGGGGAAGTTACCCCGGATCTCGAGGGCAGGGTGGAGGCAGAAGAGGATATCGGTGCCCAAGGGTTCGAGCATGATTATCTGATAGAGAGCTTTTGTATTCCCCGACCCGCGATGGAGATTGACTCCTCCTTTCCACCGCGGGATCTTCTCCGCAGTAGTTTCCTTGCCCCAGGTCTGACCATCCCATCGGGCGAAGCTCATTCCCCGCCAATACAGGGGAAGGGGGGGGCGCTCGCTCAGTTGCGGGAGCTCGACCCTCATCACCACGCGATTATCCAATCTGACGGGACCGACATTGCCCAAGTCCACAACGTCGGAGAAGCCCGATGAGGTTGCTCCCCATCGCTCTCTGCCGCTGACACTGAGGGTGATCCTGGGGAGGGTGAAAAAGATGAGGATGGTGATGATGAAGGAGCACAAGGCAACGCCGGTGATGCCCATAAACAGGGAGGGCGCGGTCAGGGAGCGGGGAGGATGGTGCAAGTCCGGCTGTTGCTCCCTGGCCCTCTTCAGCTGCAGCAGGAAGAGAAACCAGATGCCGAAGAGGAGCAGCAGGAAGAGGAAGAAGAGATAGTAGAGCTGGGAGGTCAGTCCCGCGGCAGCCAGCACCGTGAGAAGGCTCAGGCCGGCCAGCTGGAAGTAGTCCTTGGCCTTTTCGAGGTGAAAGAGCTTGATTGCCTGTACCACAATGAGGAACTGGGTGAAGGCGATGAGAAAGGGGGTTTGGAGGACGAAAAATAAAAAAAGGGCGTAGCCGAAAGAGAGGATGACGATGCTGTTAAAGAAATATCTCCCCTGCTCCGGCTTTCTGAAGATGCTCACGGGATGGGCCGCGAGGGCGAGAAGCCAGAGGGGCGCCGGGATCTCATTGGTGAGGATGACGCAGGTAAGCCCGCACAGGACCAGGGCGTGGGCGGTGATCAACAGCAGGAGGTCAATTCTCTTCTCGCCGCTGACCATCTTTTACCTTTCTGCCCCCACGACTATCGCGAGGGCGTCTGCCGGCAAGGGTGCCGCCTGTTGTTGTTCTCCTTGCCGGGGTTCTATCAAGGCCAAGG
This sequence comes from Deltaproteobacteria bacterium RBG_16_54_11, assembly GCA_001797905.1. Taxonomy (GTDB): domain Bacteria; phylum Desulfobacterota; class B13-G15; order B13-G15; family RBG-16-54-18; genus RBG-16-54-11. Next base: position 6,606 of record MGQS01000101.1, read on the forward strand.
CCCTGAGCATGCGGTGCAGATGGGCGTCACCTCCTTGGGCCGGGATAACCTCTGCTCCCAAAGAGAGCCCAACCAGGAAGTCCTGTTTTAGTAAGAGATGATATGCCAGAGAGGCTGCCTTGGAGACGCCTTGCTCAAACAGGGCCAGGTCCGCAGCGGTTGCTTCCTTTGGCACGGACGTGTCAAGCACAATATGTACCTTCTTTGTCCCCGGCCGCTCATATTCCTTGACCATTGTCTGGGCGCGTTTGGCCGTGCTGCGCCAATGGATGTCCCGCGAGGTGTCGCCGGGGAGATATTCCCGGACGGCAAAGATGTCCTCGCCTCTTCCTTTTTGCGGCCTGGACCTCGATCTCTCATCCCCGTGCGCTTGCTCCGGCAGGAACTCCTCCCGGGGCAGCAATTGCGGGTAGGCCAAGACCTCACGGGTTTCCTTCGTTCTCGTGCCCTTGATAAAGAACCCAAAAGGAAAGCGGGTGAGGAGATGGGGTTCCTGCAGCCTATGAACGCCGCGGCGAGGAAATGAGAGGCGATAGACCTGGGTCTGGGTCTTTCGGGGGCCGACACGAAAGAGATAGGCCAACCCCCCTTTGTTTTCTCCATCCACCTCTTCCTCCAGCTCCAGCGAGAAAGAGGGGAGGTATCTCTTGTTGTTGGTGACCTGCAAGAGGATGCTGCAGGGGGTGCTGGCAAAGATATAGGGGGGGAGGGTGCGTTTGACGGTGAGCCCCTTTATCCCCCATTCCGAGAGGAAGCCGGAGGCGATGATCAGGCTCAAGAGCATCGCCAAGACGAGATACAACAGGTTGTTGCCGGTGTTGACCGCGGCAAAACCGACGGCGAGAGAGATGATGATGAACTTTCGCCCCTCGGGTGTAAACCGGAGAAAGCGGTTGACGATGGAGATTTGCAGGGCCATGCTTCGATCGGGATTACAGCGGTACGGGTATGCAATCGAGGATCTCCAAGAGGGTCCTCTCTGCCTCCTCGTGGTATCCGTCTATCCCATAGCCTGATGCCGGGATGATCCTGTGGGCGAGGATGGGGATCACGAGAGATTTCACGTCGTCGGGTATGCAGTAATCCCTCCCCTCCATGAAGGCCTTGGCCTTGGCGGCCCGCATGAGAAAGAGGGCCCCCCGGGGGCTGATGCCCAGACGGAGATTGTCGGCGTTCCTGGTGGCTGTTACGATGGCCATGATGTAGTTGAGGATCTCCTCTTCTACCCGGATCTCGTCCGCCAGCCGCTGCATATCGATCACCTCTTGGCCAGTCAGCACCGGCTCGAGCTTCTTGACCTCTTCTTCTATCCTGGGGTGGGTGAGGATCTCCTTTTCCTCGGCAAGCGGGGGGTAGCCCATGTGGGTCCGCATCATGAAGCGATCCAATTGCGACTCAGGCAGGGGATAGGTGCCTTGATACTCCATGGGGTTTTGGGTGGCTACCACCATAAAGGGTTGGGGCAGGGGGTAGGTCTGGCCGTCCACCGAGACCTGAAACTCGTTCATCGCCTCGAGCAGGGAGCTTTGGGTCTTGGGCGAGGTGCGGTTTATCTCGTCCACCAGGACGATGTTGGTGAAGATGGGACCGGGCTTGAATTCAAAGGCGCCGGTATGGGGGTTGTAGATAGGTACCCCCAGAATATCGGAGGGGAGGAGGTCGCTGGTGAACTGGATCCGCTGAAAGGCGGAATGGATGGACATGGCCAGGCCCTGGGCCAGGATCGTCTTGCCTACGCCCGGGGCATCCTCGATCAGGAGGTGCCCCCTGGCCAGCAAGGTGATGATGGCAAGGGAGATGACCTCGGGCTTGCCCTTTATCACTCGGCCGATATTTTGATGCAGGGCAGCGATCTTTTGGCGGACCTTATCCAATCCCTTTTCTTTTTTCTTGATGCTGGAGACGGCCATAGAACCCCTCTTTATCCTATAATTTTACATTAATTTTACCAAAAAAAAGATGGGGCAGCAAGGGAAAAGCCGGATTCATCTCTTTAACTTCCCGACTGGGGCTAGGATAGTTGGAATCGGTCTCCCAGGCAGATTGGACAAATAGAGGTTGCAAAGGAATTTGCATGAACATGACGAAGGCACGCGAAAAGAAGTGCGAGCATTGTAAGGCAAATTTTTTTCGCTTGCTGTTAGCGGTTGTTCTTTACGGACAGTTCTTTCTTACATCCAGCGAAGGCTGCTTCTTCGATATCCAAGCGTTCCCGAATAATGCGCTTAATCCATTCTTCAAGGCTTGCCTCACGATGTAAACGGGCGAAAAACGCTGCCCTGGAGGCAAGTATAGCAGGAAGAGACAAAGATGTAGCTCTTTGTTTCATGACCTTTACCGGATCTTCCCAGGCATCATTATTGTCTACCTGAGAAATTACTATTTGATCAATTTCTTCCTCAGAGAATTTCTTACGTTTTGTTCTCATATCTCCCACCCTGTGATTATGCGGACAACTCTGTCCGGTTTGAGTTGAAAAATAATTTTTAGAGTTCGTCCTCCAATGGTTTTACCAATAAGCTGGTAACGGTCTCTGTAAGATTTATTGCGCCTCACTTCAAAATTGGAAAAGAAGCACTCGATCGCCTCTTCAAACGTGACTTTATGAACACCCAATTTATCATGTTCAAAGTCATACTCAAAATCAGCTGCTTCGAAACGATTCCAGTCGACCATTTATCTATTATATTCAGATCTGTAGATTTTTCAATATTCGTAAAGAATTGCCCCTAGGGCTCAAGCGTTTGGGTAGAAAGGGACATTGTTTGTCGCTCAATATACAGTTCATAAGGCATTATTGCGATCCGCCAGAAAGTCGTCGAATTTCCTGAAACGCAGGCTACCCTTGCGCATTTTTACGAGGTCTGTAAGATCTTCCTTGTCCTCAAGGCGCTCAAGCAATTTTTGGTAGTCCTTGATGTCGATTATGACGGCATTTGGTCTGCCGTTTTTCATAATAACCTGTGGTTTGCTCTTTAAAATTTTCGATTTGTTATTCCTGCTCATCTGTTTCTCCTTAAAACATGGGCGGCTCTATTTAGTCTCTGCTTGGTATCTTTATCTTGCCTTTTGTAATACTTTTCAGCTTCATGAGAGATAAGAACTTCATACATTCTCTTTAACCTCAGACCATCTTTTAAACCGTCCTGCCTTGAAATCTTCATCGCCTCTCATGATGCTGTTCAAAAAATCCTCTCTCTGCCGATTAACATAGTCTTGTGCATCTTCCTTTCCCCATAATCCTTTTCCAAGCCCATACAGCTTGCGCCAGTCAAGCCCTTTTTTTGTAGCAAGTCCGGTCTTCCTGAGCCGTTGAGCAAGTTTTTCAACTAACTTTAACTGTTCGCGGGGTGTTAGGCCCTCAATAACCTTTTCTATTTTCTCTAAATGCGCCTGCTTTCTCATCTTGCAGCCTTCTTTCTCGTGGTATGTGATTTCAAATTTTAAAATCACCAGATATCAGTATGTTTCAATGCGGTGGCTTTGTTCAGTGATTTATCCCTTTCCTCGGCAAATGCGGACAAGGCCACGTCCTCCTCAATCTCCAATGCCTCTTTTACAAGATCGCGCACTTTCAGTGACAATGACACCTTATCTCTTTTCGCGAGCTGCTCAATAGCCGCGTATAAGGGCTCTTCTAAGACGACATTGATCCTTGGGTTTTTTGTCGGCATTGGTTTAAACCGCATATAATTCTCAGTCTATCATTTTTAACGCACTCAGGCAAGGGACTCTTAATGCTAGAACTTCTCGATCATGCCGGAATAGTCATTATCAACGCCCATCTGGTCGAGTATCACGGCTATTTGGCCGCGATTATGGGTTTGATGGTTGAACATGTGCAGCAAGACCAGCCACGATGGTTTTTGTATGGTCTTTCCGTCCCAGTTTTTGTATTCCAGTATTGATGCATACTGCTGCTCGGTGAGCAGCTCACATGCCTGCTGAATGGCTTCATCTACCGCTGTCCTAATCGGCTTCAAGACAGCCAGGCTCGGCCAGATGATGTCCTTCCAGCCTTCCATCCGAAAGGTCGGCAGCTTGGCCCTGGTCTGCTCCAGCTCGGGATATTGTTTGAAAAAACGCTTTATTCCAAAGACATCGGAGACAAGGATGTGATTGAGAAGGCCGAGGATGGAACCGTAGAATGAACCGACATCCTTGGTAATCTGCTCGGCAGGGAGTTTTTCCAGAACCCCTATCATCTCGGCATTGGTTTGGGCGTTATACTTGGAAAGTAATTGAAATAGTTCTTTCATTGTGACCTCCTGTGGCTGCGTTGTTTCACTTGTCGTAAGTATGTCTCATAGCGTATTTGGCAGCACCGTACGTGGCCACGCAATACGGGACACAGTACGTGATTACGAGCTTGACCCAGTCTACAGGGTGCATATCGCCACGCAGGAAGATGCGGTCGCCATAATTGATCAGGGCTAGGATTGACCAGACGAACAATGCGACCTTGACCGATGTGGCTGCCGTGCTTCTTTCAGTAACTACCGCAAAGAATGTCTTCATTCGACTTCTCTTACCTCGATCAAGTACCTTGTGCACCAACGTCCCCCAGTGTTCCCGCATCAGCGTTTCTCTGAACGTTCTTTGCGCGCCATGATTCTCTACTTTTCTTCTTATCAAAAGAAGGTACGGCGTCAAATCTTACTACTTCACCATCCTTTATACCAGGCGGGATTTCCACTTCCATACAAATTGCTGATAGACCGTCCTTGCAATTGATGAAGCATACTCTTCTGCCCGGCACAATATTTATTCTACCTTTGAGGCCTATCCGTGGCTGGCGGCGATCGGAGCGTGGTCCTGAATCGGGCAGGAATTTTTTCCATGTTTCTCTGCACAATTTCATCAACCCTACGGTAGCCCGATGGCCTTCTTGTGGGCGGACCTCTGACTCAAGTGATACTATTGCAGACTGAAGCTCTGATGGGATCGGCCAATTATTCTCAGTGCGTATAGCTTTAGCCAAAGCGTAATGGATAAAGGCATTCTCTTTGTCTTGCAACGCAAACAATACATCGCCTATCTTCTGATAAAGCCTCACTGCAAGTGCTGATTTGGGGCAAGCTATTGCTGCTTTACACAACAGTAATATCGTCTTCTCTAACCCACCAGTTTCCGAAAGCACGCTCCCATACTCATACAACAACCACCAGTCCACCTTGTCCCCATAGCAAAGCTCTTTGTAAACCGCAATCGATTCTTCTGTTCGTCCCAGGGCTTTAAGTGACAAGGCACCTAAACGGGTGAAAAATTTCGAATGTTTTGGATATTTACCCTTAATACTATTACATAGCTCAAGTGCAACTTCAGCGTTGTTGTTCTTGAGACAGGAGTTGATTTTGTAGTTGTACCAGATTTCTCGATCACTCCAGCCTTCTATGCTGTTTTTTTTGAGCGGAGTGTCCGAAAGGTTCAAAGGGTCTAACAAATCTATCCATTCCGCAATGCAGTTCCAATCATTATGCTTTTTTGCATGTTTTAGGACCGTAAATACTGTCAGTTTTTTTGCTATGAAATCAGGGGTTGTCTCCATGACACTCTTCGCGGTGTTGATGACTTCCACCAGGGAGACATCTTTTCTAAGGAGTAGCAGCTTGCCCTGTATAAGCGTCCAGATAGCTTCCTTTCGTGCCCACTCGAAGTCACTATGTTCTTTCAATAGTTCTGTCGCCAATGGCAGCGCTAGGTCGAACTTCCTTAACTTTCGAAGACAGGAGAGATAACCAGAACCGTCAAAGGCATCGCGCGTTTCTTCCCAAAGAGCTTTGTATATGGGAAGAGCTTCCGCAAACCGAGACGTTTTCCTCAGTTTGTTTGCTTGGGCCTTTAGCTCGAATATCTCCGGCATTTCTTTCGTTATTTTTTGCCTATCACGATTTCTGTCGTCTTAAAGTGTAGCTTTGCCACCTTGCCGAGCATCGATATTCCGTGAATATTCACGAACGCCTTGGCAGCTGAAATGGTTTGCTGTGATGTTCCTCTGGGTAGTTCAATGCCAAACCGGTTCGATAACTCCGATAGTCGCGATACAAATCTATGTCTTGCGAGAATGGAAGCGGCAGCAACAGCAACGTTCGTCTCTGCCTTGGGCATTTGGTGTAAGTCAATCCTTTTGCCACGCTCTTGAAGTTTCGATAGGATGAACCTTTCATCGGCGAATTGATCGGCCAGGGCATGCTTGCATTCCACCTTTGACAGAACTACTTCGATAGCTTTCGCGTGGCCCCAAGCCAAAAGCATGTTCAAATTTTTGTTTTCAGATGCAAATTTCTGGTAGAGTTCATTGTACTTCTCTGGGGAAATCTCAATCACAGCAAGCTTACTTCCTACAATTTTTGGGATTGTAGCAGCGAGATCAGCAATTTTTGTTTCTGGCAGGTCCTTGGAATCCCGCACGCCACTACTCTTCAGGATTTCTGCCATCTCCTTATCGACATAGACCGCAGCGGCAACAAGTGGGCCAAAGTAATCACCTTTGCCTGATTCATCCGAACCAACGATGGGCAATTCTAAGTTTGACGTAGGAACTTCCGGGTGCCCATTGGCTGATGACGATTCAAGGTACTGCTGAACCAAGGTCGAATTTGTGCCCTTTATTTGCGAGTAGTCAATTTTTAGAAGTCCCTTCTTATTCTGAAACACCCGGAGGGTTCCGAAGCAGCCTGGGCCATCCACCCGAAACTGGATGCCGTAAGAAATGTCCGAAGACGAATCAACTGTGAAACCATTCTTCTCAAGAACGCCTTTTATTTCGTTGTATAGCTCTACCAGACTTTTCGCACCTGACATCGACTTTACCTACGAACTTAAACTGAAGACTTTGCCAAAATAGTCGAACTTCTCTTTGATTGTCTTGTGTACCTCCTGAACCAGGGATTTAGCTGCTCCAGGTGTTTCAACTTTTGTAACGAAGCTGCTGTCACTGTGCATCATAAAATTACGGAACTTGTCTAAGGATAGGCGGAGATCCTCTAACATCGTATCCATGTATTTTTCTTTGGCGCAAACTGCCATCCGCGAAGGGTTCGTCTTATCATTGAGAATGGAGAAGTTGGCCGCTTTTGTGAAAAAGTGATTCACTGGCACCAACCCTATCGACACCATTAGCTTCTTTACGAACCCCTCGAAGGCTTTTGATGAGGGCATGACAAATGGTGAGTACTCTGGAAGCATAATACCAGAATTACAGAGGCATTTTGATGCGACCAGCCATTTTTGATCGTGGTCATCCAGGAAGCCATACGCATTTCCTATTTCGGTTCGCACCTCTTCTTCTGAAAAACTGACCAAATCAGGCGTATATCTGGCAACAAAATCCTCAAGGACGGATTGATCGCTTGATACGAACCTAGCAGCAACCTCCTTCTCTGATGGCTGTGCTGTCTTCTCCAAATGATCGCAACACATGTCAAAGAGGTAATCCGTCTTGCCTTGAAGCATCAGTTTTCCGTTTGTAAACTGCGTTACGGTTACAATACTCCGTCTATCTGATAGTTTCGTCCGATAGGCGATGTATTTTGACGGAGACACTTCCATTTCAGATGTTTGAGCTACCGTGGCCCAGGATTCTTTGATGCGTTCCCGCAAATCGGCAAGAATGATATCATAGGTTGCACTAGAGGCTTTGGTAACCGCTCCATATTGTTGGACGTCCTGTGGTCCAGCCTCAATTCGCTTTTTCAGATCGGATATTTCCTGATGTAGATCATTATCTTTTCCTTGAACCTGAATCTTGCCCGTATTGTAGATATTAACAATCGTTCGGTCCGAAAGATTACAAATGTCAAGACGTAGTTTCGTCGGCTCAGATGTTGTTTTAACTTGATAGCCTTTTTCCTTGCAATATGACTCTATAAACTTTGCGCAAACTTCCTGAATCGTGGTTTCTTCAGCCATAGAATCTCCCTTTCAAGCATTCATTGACTTAACGGCTCGCTTGGCCAAGGGTACGCCAAGGCTTTGGGGAATTGGCTTTTGTCTGTGTTGTGATGATCTTCATGCTTGCCCAGCCTAACTCGTTCATATCTGCAATTATTGCGTATATACCCCCACTTTTGGAGGGATAGTTAATTGCGTTTATGCCGCCTCTGGCTGGCAGTGATTTCGGCAATTTTTTCTTATCTATCTTTCCTGATTTCTACCCCCGCCATGTTGGACCTCTCAAGGAAAGACCGTGTGCCAGAACCCCTCCGGCACTTTGATGCAGATTTCCGCTTCAAAAAGAACAATGAGATTATGGACACTGCGTATTGAGCATGGCGGCGAAACTACTTGCAATGTTGTAACGCTTTGCATCGGGTTTAGCCGCGAAATACCCGTCGAGCATCTCCCGCAGCTGTCTCAGGGTCTTGCCCTGAACGCACCGCTCGACGCGCGCCATATGGGCTCGCGTGCCGGAGTCGGCGGCATCGGCGTAGATCGGTTGTCCCCACTCGAAGCTCAGCATGTCGAAGAGTCCGGCAACAACGAGGGTACGCTCTGTTTCGCTGAACGTCACGTATTGCTCGCCATTGATAAAGTTTCCCATCTGCATAGCATGGGCGTTTATCCCCGCGAAAAGAGAGATTAAGACGACAACCACACTGGAAACCGTAAAAAAACGAAACACCTTATTCATTTTTTCTCCTTTCTTTTCTTTGATTGAGTGATGTTAGGGTCCATAGCGATACTAAAAATAAGGGTGCCGAAGCGGACCCCTTCAGGAAAGGCCCTGTGCCAGAACCCCTCTGGCACA
>MGQS01000102.1:0-179 GCA_001797905.1 Deltaproteobacteria bacterium RBG_16_54_11
AATAGAAATTTGCAATTTTATATCTCGCATGGTAGATTTGGTTTGTTTGTCCGGGTAATCCGCCCCTTGTTGAATTTACTTCCTTTCATCAAATAATCGCCTCTCGCGTTACTCCGGAGGTGACTGCAAATATTCTCCTGATCCGGTTTTCGAGGGGCAGGTTACGCAAAGGGGTGGTC
>MGQS01000102.1:208-10529 GCA_001797905.1 Deltaproteobacteria bacterium RBG_16_54_11
GTTGAGGCGAGGGGCACTATGGTGAGACACACACAGGGGGACGTTGCCGTGCGCGAGTTTCACATCTCTCGCAAAGCAAGGGACCGTTATCAATTTGATCAGACGCTCTTCGCGATGCATGGCAACGTCATCTTCGCCGATTTCCGCGCCGCATTGATATTCGCCCAGAAGATGAATGCCAGCCGGGATCTGGTCCGCTTCCCGGAACAGGCGGTCAAGGCGGGGCAGATCAATGCCATGGGGTTGATCGATGAGATTCTTCACTATATTGTGGCGTGCTATCGTGATCAAAAGAATCCGGAGGTGATGGCTCAGGCACTGTCCTGGCTGGACGCGAGACTCGGGAAAGCGGAGGTAGAAGCGGCCCTGCTGAAGTTCACCGATATCTTCCCGCCCGTTGCCGTCTACCGGAGGGAAATTTCCGCCCCCGAATACCTTGCCGGCGAGACAGCGGGCATCCCCCATCGGCAGGTCGTGCTGGAAGAGCTGCTTATGCTCTGGCTGGCGAACGTGAATCCGGCCTTCATGTCCTATCCGGAGTTGTTTGACGACGTTGCGTTGGAACAGGAAACATCGTATCTCACGCTGCTCGCAGAACTCCGCTCTTTTTTCGAAACCCAGCCCTTATTCGGCCCGGACAACCAGAACGTGGTGGACATGCTTCGCAGCCCGAGTATCACCGCACCCCATTCCCTGTCCGGACAACTGGAGTACATTCTGAAGGGCTGGGGACCTCTCTTGGGCAAGCATCTCTACCGCTTGTTGAGCAGCCTCGATTTTATCAAGGAGGAAGAAAAACCTATCTTCTTCGGGCCTGGCCCGTCCCTGGTACCGGTCTATGATAGGGGAGGGTACGAGCCGGAGCGTTTCAGCCCGGATAAGGACTGGATGCCCAAGGTAGTGCTTGTGGCAAAAAATACGCACGTTTGGCTCGATCAGCTTTCCCGTAAATACCAACGTCCGATCACGCGCCTGGACCACATTCCTGATGAGGAGCTTGCTACGCTGTCCAGATGGGGATTTACCGCTCTGTGGCTCATTGGCCTGTGGGAACGCAGTACAGCCTCGCAACGCATCAAGCAAATGTGCGGCAACCCCGAGGCGGTGGCTTCGGCCTATTCGCTCCGCGAGTATGAGATCGTGCCGGATCTTGGCGGACCGGAGGGATTCCATAACTTGAGAGAGCGGGCATGGCGGCACGGCATCCGTCTTGCCAGTGATATGGTGCCCAATCACATGGGTATCGATTCCAAATGGGTTATCGAACACCCGGATTGGTTCATCTCGCTGGACCATAGTCCTTTTCCATCCTACAGCTTCAGCGGACCGAACCTCTCGGGGGACGAGCGGGTGGGAATTTTTCTGGAAGATCACTACTACAACCGCTGCGACGCTGCCGTGGTCTTCAAGCGGGTTGATTTCTGGACAGGCAGCGAGAAGTTTATCTACCACGGCAACGACGGCACCAACATGCCGTGGAATGATACCGCCCAACTTAATTTCTTGAATCCCGAAGTGCGCGAGGCCGTGATACAGACGATCCTCCATGTGGCGCGACAGGTTCCCATTATCCGCTTCGACGCGGCAATGACGCTGACCAAACGGCACTATCAGCGGCTGTGGTTCCCCGAGCCCGGCTCCGGAGGCGCCATCCCCTCGCGCGCAGAAAACGGCCTGCCCCGCCAGCAATTTAACGATGCCATACCATCTGAGTTCTGGCGTGAGGTAGTGGATCGCGTGGCCCGGGAGGGGCCGGACACCCTTTTGTTGGCAGAGGCCTTCTGGTTGATGGAGGGCTATTTCGTGCGCACCCTGGGCATGCACCGTGTCTATAATAGTGCGTTCATGAATATGTTGCGCGACGAGGACAATGCAAAGTACCGATGGCTCATGAAGAATACCCTCGAGTTCGATCCCGAGGTCCTCAAGCGCTTCGTTAATTTTATGAACAATCCGGACGAATACACCGCAATAGACCAGTTCGGCAAGGGAGATAAGTATTTCGGCATTTGCACGATGATGGTCACACTCCCCGGGCTACCCATGTTCGGGCACGGGCAGATCGAGGGGTTTGCTGAAAAATATGGCATGGAGTATCGCCGGGCGTATTGGAATGAGTTACCCGACCAGTCTCTTGTGGAGCGGCACGAAAGGGAGATTTTTCCCTTGCTCCATCGACGGCACCTATTCTCGGAGGTGGAGCATTTTGTGCTCTATGACTTTTGGACGTCAGAGGGATACGTCAACGAAGATGTATTCGCATACTCAAACCGCTCGGGAGATGAACGAATACTCATCGTCTATCACAACAAATTCGCCGACGTCCGCGGATGGATTCGCACCTCGGTCGGAGTCGCGAGCAAAAGGCCGGACGGCTCCAAGCGGATCGTGCATCGGACATTAGGTAAGGCCCTCGCGCTGCATCAGGACGAACGCCGCTTCACCATCTTTCGCGATCACCTATCGGGATTGGAATATATCCGGAGCAGTAAAGAATTATGCGAGCGGGGATTGTACGTGGAGATGGCAGCGTATAAGTGCCACGTATTTATGAACTTCCGAGAAGTCCGTGATAACGACTGGCACTATTACGAGTACATCACAGCCTATCTGAATGGACGTGGCGTGCCGAGCGTAGAGGCCGCGCTGCAGGAAATCCTGCTTCAACCCGTCCACCAACCGTTCATCGAGCTGGTCAACGCCGACCTATTCCGCCGGTTGATGAAAAAACGCGTGACCAAAGTCGGTGCCTCGCCCCCCAAGATGCTTCTTGAAGAAGTGGAGGGGAAAGCGCAGGCGCTGTTGCGCGCCATTAAAGAGTTCACCGGCGGACAAGGCGATGAGGCGGCGGTTGCACACGAGATACGAGAGCGATTGGCGTCCGCCTTACGACTGTCCGTGCTTGCGGAGGGGGAGGTCGGCGAATACCTGCGATCAAAGCTCGACGATGATTCGGCGACATGGGGTACACTCTTCGGGTGGCTCTTTGTTTACGATCTGGGCAAGATGGCAATGGGCGCCGGCTTTGAGGAGCTGAGTAGAAGCTGGCTCGACGAATGGCAGCTTGGTCGGATACTGGCGGGCGTCATCCGGGACTTCGGGCTGGATAAGCAGTCGGCCGATTATGCGGTAACCCTGGTCAAACTCCTCACCGCGCACCCGCATTGGCTCGAAAGCGGCGGCGCGGCTCCGCTGTATGAAATGTTCTCATCTCTTTTCAGAGACAACGATGCGCAACGCGCCCTGCTGGTCAATCGCCACCAGGAGGTCCTGTGGTTCAACAAAGAAGCCTTCGAGCAGCTCCTCTGGTGGATATTCGTTACCGCGGCAATAAGCTACCCTGCGGCGTCGCCCAAGCGATTGACGGTTGAGATGCTCGGCTGCCGGGAGATGGTAAGCTCATTACAAGAGGCGTCGAAGACCTCGGGGTACCGGGTAGAGAAACTGCTGGAAGAAGTGAGTAAGCTGCAAAAAAAGGGCTCTTGCTGAATTGTTCTGAGAGACGGCAACAGAGGGGAGAACTCTGCGCGGCCTCTCTGCGAGGCATTGTCAAGGCATCTGCAGGACAAGGACAAAATCCTATCTCCTTCGCAATCATCCGTCTTGACATTATTGACAAAGGGACATAATGAGGGCATGCTGGAAAAAGGTAAAAAGGAAATGTCTGCAGGGATAAAGGTCGACTGCTATGCCGGGCACAAGGCCAATCAGAGGCCTTCGACCTTCTCGGTGGGAAAGAAACGGATGAAGGTCAAGCGCATAGTGGACCAATGGTATGGGCCGGATCATGCCTATTTCAAGGTTCTGGCCGAGGATGCGAATATCTACATCTTGAGGTACAGTGAGGCCAATGACCACTGGGAGTTGGTATTCTTCAAAGAGGGAGATTACCATGGCGAGATCTCTCCGGGGATGCGGCAAGAGGCCTCCTCCTAATCCGTATGAAGAGAGCGCTTGGGGAGGGGCGATGAATCTTGTCTCTGACGACTAACGCAGGGACGACCTTTTCCCAGACATAGATTGCGCTGGTTTTTTACATATACTATCAATGGATCCCGACAATGAGGAAGAAGGATGTAAAGGTCTTAGCTATGGTGCTCGCCGGGGGAAAGGGGGAACGCCTCTACCCCTTGACCGAGCAACGCGCCAAACCCGCCGTCCCTTTCGGAGGGATGTATCGCCTCGTCGATTTCGTCCTCAGCAATCTGGTAAATTCCAAAATACACCAGATCTATGTCCTGACCCAGTACAAGGCCCAATCTCTGCTGAGACATCTGCAACAGGGGTGGGTGGGGACGTATCCCATCGAGGGCCTCTTTATCCTCCCGGTCCCGGCGCAGATGCGCGTGGGTGAAACCTGGTATCTGGGCACGGCTGATGCGATCTTTCAAAATATCTATCTCATCCATCAAACGAAACCGGATCTGGTCCTGGTGTTTGGGGCGGATCACGTTTATTTTATGGATGTGAGCCAAATGATCAGCTACCATCTTGAGAAAGGGGCGGAGATCTCCATCGCCACGATCCCCTATCCCAGAGCCGAGTGCGAGCAGCTCGGGGTCATTGTGGTGGACGAGCAATGGCGGGTTACAAACTTTCAAGAAAAGGTCCCTCACCCCACCCCCATGCCCGGCCAACCGGATAAGTGTCTCGTCTCCATGGGGAACTACATATTTAACACCGACGTGCTGATTGAAACTGTGGTGCAAGACAGCGTCGATGCAGAGAGCAGTCACGACTTCGGCCGGGACATCCTCCCTAAGATCTACGAAAGCAGACGCATCTATGCCTATAACTTCTGCCGCAATGAAGTCCCCGGTTTGCCGGGTCCCAACGACTATTGGCGGGATGTGGGGACCATCAAGAGCTTCTATGATGCCAATATGGACTTGAAGAACCCCTTGCCCCACCTGAACCTGTATAACCCCGAATGGCCGGTACGCTCAGTCAAACATCACGACCCCCCTGCCAAGCTGATAGTTGATACCAGCGGCAAAGCAGGGTATGTACAGAACTCGCTCGTGGTGGGAGGCTCCATCATCGCCGGCGGCTATGTGCGGGACTCCATCATAGGGAGAGATGTGCGCATCGCCAGCGGGGCCAAGGTGGAGGATTCAGTGATCCTCGGACATGCGGTGCTGGAAGAAGGGGCGAAGGTGCGTCGGGCCATCATCGATCACGGGAATGTCATCAAGAGGGGAGAAGAGATCGGCTACGACCGGGAAAGGGATATGCGCCGCTATCATGTCGATGAATCGGGGATCGTCGTGGCCCACGGCTTCGATTACGATCAGAAAACTCAATAGACCAAGGCACGTGCCACAGATGTTTGAGTGTTCAATCCCGCCGCAGACGGGACTTGAATACTGGCGGGCAGGGGCTGATCAGATAACCTTTTTGATGAACTCCTTCAACCTCTCGGCCATCTCTGGGCGCTTCAGGGCAAAGGCGATATTTGCCTGCAGGGAGCCGAACTTATCCCCGGCATCGTACCGGTCCCCCGCGAATTCATAGCCGTACAAAGGCATCGTGCGGGCCAACGTCTGCAAGGCGTCGGTCAACTGGATCTCCCCACCCTTGCCAGGCGGGGTCTTCTCCAGGATGGGGAATATCTCCGGGGGGAGGATATACCTCCCGATAATGGCCAGATTCGAAGGTGCTTGATCAGGCGCGGGCTTCTCCACCAACTCTGTTATTCGATAGACCCCCTCGCTCACCTGCTCTCCACGGATGATGCCATAGAGGTGCGTCTCGCTCGCGGGAACGCGCTGCAGGGCGATCACCCCTCCTCCCTTTTGGCGAGAGACCTCCACCATCTGGGCAAGGCAGGGAGGCTCGGCATCCACGAGATCATCGCCCAGGAGGACGGCAAAGGGCTCCTCCCCCACCGCCTCACGCGCGCACAGGACGGCATGCCCTAAGCCCCTGGGCTCCTCCTGGCGTACTGCCACCATCGTCACCATCTGGGAGAGCTCCTTGACCATCCGCAGCAAATCCCCTTTCTTCTGCCTCTTTAAGACCTCTTCCAACTCTGCGGAGACACCGAAGTGATCCTCAACAGCCCCCTTGCCCCGGGCGGTAATGAGGATGACCTGCTCAATGCCTGAGGCTACGGCTTCTTCGACGATATATTGTATGGTGGGCTTGTCTACGATCGGCAAGAGCTCTTTGGGGACGACCTTGGTCGCCGGGAGAAACCTCGTCCCCGCCCCAGCTGCAGGGATCACCCCCTTGCGGATCTTGGTCTGCATAGCTCCACTCCTTTCCAGGCATGACTTGATCACGATGAGCCCTTTCCCAGGGCTGCCTCTGATCCTGAGCAATCTATCCAATCGCTCGTATCACCGGTGATTATGATAACAAAGGCATGGCAACAGCAAAACATTCTCATTGATCTCATAAGGCGTTATGGTATCATGCACCGGATATGGAAGGGAATACCCATTTCTTCACCGTCTTCGCCAAGATACCCGAACGGCTAAAACCCCTCGAAGAATTGGCTTATAACCTCTGGTTCTCTTGGAACGTAGAGGCGGCGGAGCTCTTCCAGCGTCTGGACCCTTACCTCTGGGATGAGACCCGACACAATCCCGTGCTTCTGCTCTCCCGCTTAAACCCCGACCGTCTGGACGAGGTGGAGAGCGACGGGGCATTTCTGGCCTCTATGGAAAGGGTCCATGGGGATTTCAAGGAGTACCTTGCCAGGCCCCATTTTACCGACTATCATCCCCTGCGGCCGAAGTCTCTCATCGCCTATTTCTCGGCTGAATATGGATTGACCGACTGCCTCCCTTTTTTCCACGGAGGTCTGGGGGTGCTGGCGGCCGATCACCTGAAATCAGCCAGTGACCTCAACCTCCCCATGGTGGGCATGGGGCTGCTCTACCAATACGGCGCCTTCCGTCAGGTGCTCACCTCCGAAGGGGAACAGCGCGAGATCCTCCCCGAAATAGACTTCTACCATATGCCGCTTCGTCTGGAGAAGGACCCCGACGGTATGCCCCTCACCATTGAGGTTGAGCTTAACGATGAAAAGACCGTGGCCCAGATATGGCGGGTCGATGTAGGGCGGGTACCGCTCTACCTTCTCGATACCAACATCCCTCAAAATCCCCCCCATATCCGGCAGATCACCATGCGCCTCTATGCTGATGAACGGGATATGCGTCTCAAGCAGGAGATCATGTTGGGGATCGGCGGCGTGCGGGCCTTGCGGGCCCTGGGCCTCAATCCCACCATCTACCACATAAACGAGGGGCATCCCGCCTTCGCGGGATTGGAACACGTCCGATTGCTGCAACAAGAGGAGGGGGTGCCGTTTGCCGTCGCCCTCCTAACAATCATGGCCGGCACGTGCTTTACCACCCACACCTCGGTGCCGGCAGGGATCGAGGTGTTTGATCCCAGGCTCATCAAGGGCTTCTTCGCCCACTATCTCCCTGCCCTTGATATACCCATCAATACCCTCCTCGACCTCGGCCGTCGAGAACCCGGAAACGCTTCGGAACCCTTCTGCATGAATATCCTGGCGATGAAGCTCTCAGGACATATCAACGCCGTCAGCCAACTCCACCAGAGGGTCTCCCAAAAGCTTTGGCATCAACTCTGGCCTGCCATACCCGATGAAGATGTCCCTATAAAGTCGGTAACCAACGGCATCCACATCCCCTCATGGATCTCCCCTGATGCTTCGTCGCTCTATAGCCAGTATCTGGGACCTCACTGGTCGGAAGACCCGGATAACGTAAAGGTTTGGAAAAGGGCGGCAAAGATCCCCGATGAGGGGTTGTGGGGTGTCAAGGAGAGGAGGCGTTTTAACCTTATCTCCATCTGTCGCAGGCGCCTGCGTGAACAGCGTGTCAGCAGGGGGGCATCGGCCGCGGAGATTGCGCAGGCCGAGGAGGTCTTAACCCCCGACGCCTTGACCATCGTCTGGGCCCGGCGGATGGCGGCCTATAAGAGGCCCACCCTCTTATTCAAGGACCCGGACAGGTTCGCCCAGATCGTGAACCACCCCACTCGTCCCGCCCAGGTCATTATCGCCGGGAAGGCGCACCAGAACGATGATGTGGCGAAGAGACTGATCAAAGAGATCATCGCCCTTACCGGAGAAGAACGTTTTCGGAGACGTCTGGTCTTTATCGAAGATTACGACCTCGAGATGGCGCGCTATCTGGTGGAGGGGGCCGATGTCTGGCTCGGCACCCCGAGACGTCCCAACGAGGCCTGCGGCACCAGCGGCATGAAGGCAATCGCCAATGGGGCCCTCCACATGAGCACCTCGGATGGATGGTGGGCGGAGGCGTATCAGCCCGAGGTAGGGTGGCTCATCGGAAGCGGCGAGGATTACGACGATGTCAACTACCAGGATGAGATTGAGAGCAAGTCTCTCTACAGTCTCCTGGAGCATGATGTCATGCCCCTCTTCTACGACCGCGCGCTCAATGGATTGCCGCGAAATTGGATCAAAAAGATGAAGACCTCCATGATGTCCCTCTGCCCTCGATTCAACACCCACCGGATGCTGGAGGAATATGTGGAATTGTTCTACCGGCCGGCTCAAACCTATATTGACGCGCTTTCCGCGCACCACATGACCGCGGCCAAGGCCTTGGCCGAATGGTATCAAAAGATCGAGGCAAACTGGGCAAAGGTGTCGATCTTGGACGTGAAACAAGAATGCCCTGACGAGTTGGCAATAGGAGAGAGATTAAAGATAACGGCCTCGGTTCATCTCGGCGAATTGGTGCCGGAAGACGTCAAGGCAGAGGTCTATTACGGACAACTCAATCCGGAGGGCAGGCTTGTCGATCGGAGATTCCTCCTCATGGAGGCCATTCAGTCTGAAAACGGCGTCTATCTCTTCCGCTCAACGCTGATGTGCAGGCAGACGGGCAAGTTCGGCTACCATATCCGCATCTCACCCCACCATCCCCACCTGATGCCCTCTCACTATTCCCAGGGATTGTTGGTGACCTGGGGATAGGCGATGGGTTTTTGAGAAAACCCTTTAATTTTCAAAGATGACCTTTCCCGTATCCTTGAGATTGTATCCGGGTAGGCTACGGGCAAGTCGCTGAATCGCCACGGGGTCTATATAGGAGAGAAATCCCTTCATAACCTGTGTGGGCCATAGCTCCTTTGGTATAACCAGATCAAAGCGCTCCTCTCGGAGGGGGATGAAATCGAGGGGGAGGAGGTGCGCTACATACTCGATTCCCAGGCCCACATCCGCCTCGCCGAACAAGACCTTTAAGGCCACCTCCAGATGCGTATCAACCTCATCGGCAAAACCGACGATCGCTTTTCCCGCTAACCCCTTTTCATTTAAAAGATATTCGAGGAGGAGCCTGGTGCCGGACCCTTCGTTCCTATTGATGAACCGCAGGCCCTTTTTAACCACATCCTCCAGGCCCTTGATCCCCAGGGGATTGCCCTTCTGGACAAGGAGTCCTTGCCCTCGGTAACACAGATTGACGACGATGTACCTCTGCGAAGCGAGGTGCCTGTTGAGAAAGGGGAGATTATACTCCCCCGTCTCCCGATCCAAGAGATGGGCGCAACAGGCATGCCCCTTCTTGTGCGCGAGGGCCTCGATGCCCCTCATGCTCCCTACGGAAGAATAGAAGGTAAGGGACTGGGGGAATTGCTCCCGGGAATAGAGGGCCAAGAGGCGCGCCAGGAGGATATCGTCGCTCCCCACCATGTATATATCCTTTTCCCTCTGCACACGCTCATCGATCCAGCGCAGAATGTGCCCTTTGGGGAAAAGCCATTTGCCCGAAATCCTTACGTGGGGGATACCCCCCTCCTTGATGAGCTGGTACACCTTTTTCTCATTGAGGCGGAGGAAATCGGCCAGCTCCTTGGTGGTGAGCAGCTCTTCCATAGTTGATTACCTATCACAAGCCATCACCCATGTCAATAATAGAGTAAAATGGCTTATATTTAACTAAAAATTACTTATAATTTCTTGTATTGACTTTTTATTACAAAAATAGTAAGTGATAGTCCCCCGGCAGAAATTATCATTGCCCGCCGATGAAAAACGTTCTTTTTAATATTATTTTAGCACCAAAAAACAGTAATGGTCACCTAGCTGCACAATCCGGCATGGGCATGGTGCAGGGCAATGTGACAAGGGGAAGGCGATCATGACTCATTATTTGGTTGCTTGAGATCCCCAAGGGTCTTGAGGTCCGATAAAGAGATGGCAAAATACTTCAAACGTAAGGAGGACCAGGTTATGAAAAAGGCCGGAGTTTTTCTTATCGAAATCTGTTTTATCGTTCTCATGTGTTTCGGCGCTGCCTGGGGGCAA
>MGQS01000102.1:10622-11509 GCA_001797905.1 Deltaproteobacteria bacterium RBG_16_54_11
TGAAGTGACCGAGGAGCAGATCAAGGCGACGAACAGCCAGACCGTTGCCGAGGCCCTGGCGTATATCCCCGGCATCCGGGTCTCCACCGGGCGCAAGAACGAGCCGGCCATTCAGATCCACGGTATGCCGCAAGAAAAGATCTTGGTCCTGATCGACGGGGTCCCCTATTACGAGACCAACTACGGAAAGCTCGATATGAATCAGATTCCCGTGGACAACATCGCGAAGATCGAGGTTGTCAAAGGGGCGCCTTCGGTGATCTACGGGCCGAATGCGTTGATGGGGGTGGTCAACATCATCACCAAGAAAGGCACGGAAAAGCTCGCTGCCCAGGCGCTTGCGGAGGTAGGAGCCAATTATACCAATCGGGAATCGCTGTCGCACGGCTGGAAAATCGGGATGCTCAATTACTGGCTGAACTACAGCCACCGGGGGTCTCAAGGTTGGAACGTGTCTGACGATTTTAACCCTAAGTTAGGCTATGTTGATCTGCCTCCATTTAACAACCCAGCAGGTGGTGACTATTCAGCATATTTGGAAGGCGGAGGCGTCCGCACCAATTCCGATTACGAGCAGCACAGCGTCTGGGCCAAGATTGGGCTCGATCCATGGCCAGGCTCGGAATACTATGTAAATGCCCATTTCATAACCAAGGAGAAAGGCGATCCCCCGAACATATACGGCGGAAGGCATAGACCTTCGTTTTCACAGGTCTTTGACCGGATCACTAAATATCAGGACTGGGGCCTGGACTTCAGCGGCCAGCAGAAGATCTTCGATAGCCTGACGCTCAAGGGCAAGGTCTTCTATCACAACCACATTGACGACTACACATCCTATCAGGATATAAATTACGATGTAGAAACTGCAATCAGCAGATTCAAAG
>MGQS01000102.1:11538-11846 GCA_001797905.1 Deltaproteobacteria bacterium RBG_16_54_11
TGGAGTGGGATGCCATCAGGTTTGCCTTTCACTACAAGGGCGATTCCCACCAAGAGCGCAGTCAAGAGTTTCTGCCTTTTAACGACTACTTTTCCACCACCGGCTCAGTTGCCCTGGAGAATGAATTCAACTTGATAAGGAATCTATCCATGGTAGTCGGCCTAAGCTACGACTGGTTTGACGTAACAGAGGCTGCTACAGGCAAGCCGGATATTATGGATGGGTGGTGCCCTATGGTCGGCGCCACCTATACTATTTTCGACACCAAGCTCTTCGGCTCCATTGCCCGCAAGGTACGTTTCCCGACC
>MGQS01000102.1:11855-13197 GCA_001797905.1 Deltaproteobacteria bacterium RBG_16_54_11
AGCGGCAATTTGGACCTCACGGCGGAAACAGCCATCAACTATACCCTGGGCGTATCGCGCGCCTTGACCGAGTACGCATGGGCGGAGGTGGCCTGGTTTTATCATGACCTCGCGGACTTCATCGACCGCCCGGATAGGTTCAGCCCTTATGAAAACTTTGCCAAGATCGGGCTGACCGGCATTGAGATCACCGGGCAGTTTTATCCGCTAAAAGACTTCTCCCTGTGGAAGGATCTGACCCTGTGGGCCAGCTATACCTATAATTATGCCAGGGATAAGAGCGTCGGCCGGGTAACCGAGAAGGTGCGCAATGTCCCTGCGCATAAGGTCGACATGGGGCTCCACCTCACGATCCCCTACATCAAGACCGGCCTGGATCTGGTGGGCGTCTATATGGGGGATATCTACAGCCAACTCCCCACGATTTCAAGCCCAACCCAGGCAACACAGAAGGTTGGCGACTACTTTACCATGAACGTGCGGCTCTCGAAGGTATTTTTCAAGTATTTTGAGGTCTATGCGGCAATCAACAATCTCTTCGACAGGAACTATTCGTCGGAATACGGCTTTCCGGCTCCTGGGATAAACTATTATTTCGGGTTGGAAGCGAAATATTAATTCCAAAGGGAGGACCCCATGCTCAAGAAGATTACGTCGGTTGGTCTGTTTCTGACTATTTTTGTTTCATTGTCTTATGCCGTCAGCGGCTGGACAGGGTCCTCCCCTGCCATAAGCATCACCGGCGCAATCAGGCAGCCCTTGAACCTGTCTTTGGAAGACCTGCAAAGATTTGAAACGGTCACCGTCCGCTTGAATGAAGTAACCATGGACCGGCAGTATCACGGCGCATTT
Organism: Deltaproteobacteria bacterium RBG_16_54_11; assembly: GCA_001797905.1. GTDB lineage: Bacteria > Desulfobacterota > B13-G15 > B13-G15 > RBG-16-54-18 > RBG-16-54-11. Next base: position 12,708 of record MGQS01000102.1, read on the forward strand.
TATCTCCGCGGTATCCCCTTGAAGACCTTGCTGGAGCTCGCCGCCGTGCAAAAGGAAGAAGCGGCTTTTTCCAAGCAGGTTGATCTGGCCATCCTGGTGCGCAACAAAGAGGGCAAGCAGGCCGTCCTGTCATGGGGAGAGGTTTTTTACAGCAATCCGTCAGAGGTGGTCCTTGCCTTGTCCTCCAGCCCCATTATCCCGCATACCGACTGCAACAAGTGCCATGGGCCTGAGAAGTACAAAAAATGGCAGGATGTTCTATCACGAACAGTGGGCTACCCCAAGTTGGTAGTTACCGATGACTTTTATACGGACCGTTGCCTGGAAAACGTGACTAACATCGAGGTGGTTGACCTCCATCTTAAGATGGAAAACAAAAAGATGGAGAATCTCTTTTCGCCCGGTTTCACGGTAGCAGGTGCAGTCAAGAAAAAATTAACCGTCTCTCGCCTCGAGTCGTATCAGCGCGTCGAGGCCCTAGCCAAGATGG
>MGQS01000102.1:13380-15005 GCA_001797905.1 Deltaproteobacteria bacterium RBG_16_54_11
AAGAGCATCATGGTTGCCGATAAGATGGCAGATAAGTCTCTCACAAAGGGCGGAAAATTTAAACTGATCCTGCCTGATGATCTCGCTGCCGACAGGACGATCAAGGCCGTGAGCAGCATCGAGGTCGTGACCTTTAAGCAGAAACCCCGTTTGTACATTATCGGGATGGGCTGCGCAGACACCAGCTTGGTCACGCTGGAGGCCATCTCGTATATGGGAAAGGCGGATGTCTTCGTCTGCCCGGAGGATATACAAAAGCGGTTTGCCAAGTATATGGGAAACAAACCAATCCTCTTCGACCCCCTGAGAAACACGGAGTACATGTTTAAAAAGGCGCATCCCGATCTGCCGCCGGAGGAAATGAAACGATCATTGGAGGCACAGCGCACAGAGGATATTCAGAGGATAAAGGATGCCCTTACCGCGGGTAAGAGCGTAGCCCTGTTAGAATACGGAGACCCTACTGTCTACGGGGGGTGGATGTTTTGGCTCGATGAGTTTAAAGATAAAACCCAGGTCATTGCGGGCATCAGCGCCTTTAATTCCGCCAATGCCATGATGGGGAGACATATTGGTTGCAAGGGCTCTATCGTCATTACCGTCCCGCAAGGCCTGAAGGATAACGAGGCCATGCTCAAGGCCGTAGCCGATAATGGAGATACGCTCGTTATTTTTGTCGGACTGAGGGAGTTAAAAACCCTCAGGCCCCTTTTGCAAAAATTCTACTCTAACAAAACGTCCGTTCACCTCGTGTACAGGGCGGGTTATTCGGACAGCGCATATATCATTGAGACGTCTCTCAAAGAGGTCATAGAAAGGGCGGAGAAGGAGAAGGAGCAGCATTTAGGCTTGATTTATATCGGTCCGTGCCTGGATTAAAATCTAAGGATGCACCTGAAGCGAAGACTCACCCTTTCTGACACTACCCGGCCCGGCACGGAAATGTGGGGTTGGCATATGCTATGTTACGCTTCCGAAAATCTCAGCTGCCGCAACCTTGCTGTGCCTGGGGATATCCTGCCGTTCTCCTGGTGTTTATCTATTTTTATATCTGGATTGCCGTTCACAGAGCCTCCGCCAAGCAGCCGACCGACATCATAGGTCTCGCCATTGCAATTTCGGGGTTACCTTTCTTCCTGAGATGGAGTACAATAAGCAAATTTTAAAAAGGGTAGGGCATGTGGTGGGATAAGGTCTGGAAGCCGTGGTGGCAACAGATGATGTTCAGGCTGCGAGATTCAAGCAGGCGACGGATGTCTCGAACAGTGGGGCGTGAGAGATTCCGGTTCAGGGAAAGAGCTCGGGAGATGAACAGAGCGCGCACTGTGATGGCACAACTCCGTCTTCTTGTGGATATGCCTTCATCAGATATTCGCGCACTGCTGGGGTCGGGAGGGATATCGTTCCTTTTCCACATGATCCTGATCACTTTCATGATTTTTTATCTGATGGCAGGCAGCCCGAACGGCGGCGGCGGAGGCGATGGCGGCGGTTCCTCTGTTTATCGTGTTACCATCAGGCCGTTTTCTTCTCAGAACAATGCAAATTCCCCTCTTGTCCGAGGGCTGACGCCCGCGCAGGCAGTTTTTGCGAAGGCCCATAGTAAAAAGGAAAAACAGCCGGTT
>MGQS01000103.1:0-6718 GCA_001797905.1 Deltaproteobacteria bacterium RBG_16_54_11
AAATCTTGGAGTAAGGACGGAAAGAGATGCGGACAATAATCACCCTTGCCTGTACAGAGTGCAAGAGGAGGAACTACACCACTACGAAAAATAAGAAGACTAAACCGGATAAGCTGGATTCTAGGAAATATTGCCGTTTTTGCCAGAGGCATACCCTTCATAGAGAAATACGATAGACTTGGGGCAATTAACAGGGGAAGGTTCTCTGCCTTCAAACCGACATAACTTGAGGCCAGTAGCTCTAACGGCTAGAGCATCGGACTCCAAATCCGGGGGTTGGGGGTTCAAATCCCTCCTGGCCTGCCAGTGTTTCTTCATTCTTTCCGAATTCCTCGCTCATCCTGAGTCAGAAAGCTAAGGGAAGGGAAGAGTATGGGTGGTACTATACAAAAGGTTACCCAATTTTTAAAAGAGGTCAGATTTGAACTCAAGCGGGTTACGTGGCCCTCTCGCAAGGAGACGTTAGCGGGAACAATGGTGGTTTTGATCATCGTTTTTATTGCGGCCTCCTTTTTAGGAATCGTAGATATAGGGCTCTCCAAATTGATCAAGCTGGTCCTCAGCGATTGACCTCAGGGAGGATCTCGCAGGAAAAACGAAAAGGTCTCGCAATGTCGCACAAATGGTATATCGTTCATACGTACTCCGGATATGAAAACAAGGTGAAGGCTTCTCTGGAGGAGCGGATCAGGAAATTCGAAGAGGAGAAACAGAGACAGGGTGAAAAGGATGCCCAGGGGAAATATATCTCCCAAATCCTGGTCCCTACGGAGACGGTTATAGAGCTGGTCAAGGGGAAAAAGAAGACTTCTTCGCGCAAGATATTCCCCGGTTATATCCTGGTTAAGATGGAGCTCAATGACGAAAGCTGGCACGTGGTAAAAGATACCCCCAAGATAACGGGGTTTGCGGGCAGCCGAACTCAACCTACCCCTCTTTCCGACCAGGAGGCTGAGACGCTCATCACCCAGATCACCGAGGGCGCCTATACGCCGAAACCGAAGGTCACCTTCGATGAGGGGGAGAGCGTGCGGGTAATCGACGGGCCGTTCACCAATTTTGTGGGGACGGTTCAGGAGACAAGGCCCGATAAGAGAAAGGTGAAGATCCTGATCAGCATCTTCGGCAGGGCAACCCCTATCGAACTGGACTTCATTCAGATAGAACGCAATTAATTAAGGAAGGGATTATGGCGAAGAAAAAAGAGGTCATGGGGTCGATCAAGTTGCAGATACCGGCCGGGCAGGCTACTCCCTCCCCTCCGGTGGGTCCTGCCCTGGGGCAATATGGGCTCAACATTATGGACTTTTGTAAGGCCTTTAATGAAAAGACCAAGGGGCAGGAGGGAACCATCATTCCGGCAGTCATCACGGTATACACCGATAGGACGTACACCTTTATAACAAAGACCCCTCTTACCTCGATGCTCTTAAAACAGGCCGCTAAGATCGCCAAAGGGTCTGGGGAACCCAATAAGACGAAGGTGGGAGAGCTCACCCAGGAGCAGGTCAACAAGATCGCTCATATCAAGATGGCCGATCTCAACGCTACCAGTCTTGAGGCGGCCATCAAGATGATCGAAGGAACGGCCAGGAGCATGGGAATAAAAATCGTATAGGGAAGGTGCTATGGGTCAGCTGGGCAAAAAATACAGAGAAGCCAAAGATAAGATCGACAGGCCCAAGCGGTATACTCTGGAAGAGGCATTGCAACTCCTGCCCGAAACCTCCTATGTCCGCTTCGATGAGGGCATCGATGTTGCCATCCGTCTCGGGGTAGACCCCAAAAAACCCGACCAGATGGTCAGGGGAACGGTGATCCTCCCTCATGGGACGGGAAAGAAGGTGAAGGTTCTGGTCTTTGCCCAGGGAGAGAAGGAGAAAGAGGCCCGGGAAGCGGGAACCGATTTTGTGGGCGGAGAAGAGCTCGTGGAAAAGATATTACAGGGATGGTTGGACTTCGATAAGGCGATTGCCACCCCTGATATGATGAAGGTGGTCAGCAAGTTGGGCAAGGTCTTAGGGCCGCGGGGTCTGATGCCCAATCCAAAGGTAGGCACGGTGACCTTTGAGGTGGGCAAGGCGGTGCAGGATATCAAGTCCGGCAAGGTGGAATTCAAGGCCGATAAGGCGGGCAATCTCCACGTCTCCGTGGGAAAGGTCTCTTTCGGCCAGGAGAAGCTCAGGGAGAACATCGTCACCCTGTTGGACTCCGTAATCAAGGCAAAACCAGCCTCCAGCAAGGGGACCTATGTGAAAGGGCTTGCCATTTCTACGACGATGGGGCCCGGGATCAAGGTCGATCCCCTTTCGGCGAGGAATCTGCTGTAGGTGTAAGGAATCACATCAAAAAGGGAGGAAGATAGGTTGCAGAGAAGAGAAAAAGAGGCGTTGGTAGCGGATTTACACGAAAAGTTTAAAGAGGCCAAGGCCGCCATCCTGACGGATTTTACCGGCTTGAACGTAGAGCAGATAACCCAGCTTCGCCGCACGCTGAAAAAGAGCGCGGTGGAATACAAGGTAGTAAAGAATACCCTGTTGCGGCGCGCCTCTCACGATACCGATATCGAGCTCCTGACGGAGCACTTTGTCGGTCCCATTGCCATCGCCCTTGCCTATGAAGATCCTGTGGCACCGGCAAAGATATTGCTGGAGTTCAGCAAGGTGCAACCGGCCCTCGAGATCAAGGCAGGAATGGTAGCGGGCACCGTCATGACTCCAAAGGACATCAAGGCCCTGGCCTCCCTTCCGAGCAAAGAGGTTCTGCTGGCAAAGTTCTTATCGCTGTTAAAAGTCGTTCCCACCCGCCTTGTCCAGACCCTCAACAACCCGATACGGAGTCTGGTAACGGTATTGGACGGGGTAAAAAGAGCGAAAGAGAAGGCATAAAAAATAGAGAAGTCTTAAGGAGGTAACGAGGAGATGACAAAAGCTAAGATGACGAAAGAGGAACTGATCAAGTACATTGAGGAGATGCCGGTGCTGGAGTTGGCGGAATTGGTCAAGGACTTGGAAGATCGTTTTGGGGTGACAGCGGCGCCCATGGCCGTGGCGTCCGCAGCTGCCCCTGGCGCAGCTGCAGCGCCTGCCGAAGAGGAGCAGGCGGAATTCGATGTCGTCTTGACCGGTTTCGGCGACAAGAAGATACAGGTGATCAAGGCGGTACGGGAAGTGACCAACCTCGGCCTGAAGGAGGCCAAAGATCTGGTTGAAGGGGTTCCCAAAGCGGTCAAGGAAAAGATTGCAAAAGAGGAAGCCGGCAAGATCAAGCAGAAATTGGAGGATGCTGGGGGAACAGCAGAGATCAAATAGCGCGGTGCTAAAGGATCTAATGTCCATTGAGAGGGGGCTTCTCACATATGTTTGGCTGCTGGAAGCCAGCAGTAAAGGGAGGGGTCCCTTTTTCCACCTTGTTTTAATATAAAAGGGGATTGTTATATGGCACGTTCCATTATCGATCGCCGGAGGCTCCGGAAGGACTACGGCAAAATAAAGGAGATTCTGGAGATCGCCAATCTCATTGAGATTCAGTTGCGGTCTTATGCACAGTTCCTGCAAAAGGACGTTCCCCCGGAGGAACGCAAAGACGTCGGCTTACAGGGAGGCTTACAGGGGGTATTTAAACAGGTCTTTCCCATCAAGGACTTCTATGAAACGGTGGAGCTGCGCTTTGTAAAATATCGCTTGGGGAAACCCAAGTACGATGTCCAAGAGTGTCTCTTGAAGGGAATAACCTATGCTGCTCCGCTGCGGGTGACCATCCAGCTCATCATCTACGATGTCCAAGAAGGGGTGAAAACAGGACAGATAAAGGCCATAAAAGAGCAGGAGGTGTACTTCGGTGAGATCCCCCTGATGACGGAGAACGGGACCTTTATCGTCAATGGCACGGAACGGGTGATCGTCAGCCAACTTCACCGCTCCCCCGGCGTTTTCTTTGATCAGGAGCAGCCCAAAACCCATACGGGGAGACCTCTCTACTTCGCCCGGATCATCCCTTATCGGGGTTCCTGGATCGACCTGGAGTTTGACCAAAAGGACATACTCTACGTGCGAATCGACAGAAGGAGGAAGATCCCGGTAACGGTCTTTCTCAAGGCCCTCGGTTATTCCACCCAGGAACTCTTGGACACCTTCTATCATAAAGAGAAGATCTTTCTCAATCCCCACGGTTTTCACAAGAAGGTTGTTCATAGCCTGATGATGGGGCAGAGGGCCTCGGCGGATATCATAGACCCCCAGACAAACGAGGTCCTGGTCAAAAAGAATAGGAAGATCACCGAGGGGATTATACAACGGCTCGAGGCAGCAGGCATTTTTGAGGTCTCTGTCGAACCCGACACCTTGATGGGAAGGGTCGCTGCCAGGGATATCGTGGACCCTAACGCCGGAGAGATCATCGTTGAGATCAATCGGGAGCTGACCGAAGAGAACATTAAGGAGATCAGGGAGCGGGGGGTAGGGGAGTTTGAAGTCCTCCTCATCGAGGAAGTAAAGAGCAGCCCGTCCATGAGGGAGACCCTTTTGGCGGATAAGATCGTCCTGTCTGAAGACGAAAGGAAAAAGCTGCCCCGTGCCGATGCCGCCGTCATTGCCCAAAAAGAACAGGAAAAGGCCAGCATCGAGATCTACCACCGTTTGCGCCCAGGGGATCCACCCACGTTGGAAACGGTCAGAACCCTCTTTAACAATCTCTTCTTCAATTCGGAGAGGTATGACCTCTCCAAGGTGGGGAGGATGAAGATCAACCATAAGCTGGGCCTCGATGTCCCCCTCGACGTCACCACCCTCAGACGCGAGGATATCCTGGAGGTGGTAAAATACCTTATCGGCCTCAAGGAGGGCAGGGGGAGCGTGGACGACATCGACCATCTGGGTAACCGGCGGGTGAGGACGGTGGGGGAACTGCTGCAGAATCAGTTTCACATCGGTTTGGTCAGGGTGGAGAGGGCCATCAAGGAGCGCATGAGCCTCCAGGAGGTGGAGACCCTGATGCCCCACGACCTCATCAACTCGAAACCTTTGACGGCAGTGGTGCGGGAGTTCTTCGGGAGCAGTCAGCTGTCTCAATTCATGGATCAGACCAACCCCCTCTCGGAGATCACCCATAAGAGGCGGCTGAGCGCTTTGGGACCGGGAGGTCTCACGAGGGAGAGGGCCGGTTTCGAGGTCCGAGACGTTCACCCCTCCCACTACGGGAGGATCTGCCCCATCGAAACCCCGGAAGGTCCAAATATCGGATTGATCGTCTCTCTGAGCACCTTTGCCCGAGTGAACGAATACGGTTTCATCGAGACCCCGTACCGCAAGGTAGACAGCGGACGGGTTACCGACAAGATCGATTACCTCTTCGCCCTGGATGAGGAGAGATACACCATCGCTCAGGCCAACGCCCCTCTCGACGAGGAGGGGAACTTCACCGCTCCTCTCGTCTCCGCCAGAAAGGCCGGGGAGTTCATCATCGTAAAACCCGAGGAGGTGGACTACATGGACGTCTCTCCCCGGCAACTGGTCAGTGTGGCGAGTTCCCTTATCCCCTTCTTGGAGAACGACGACGCCAACCGGGCATTGATGGGTTCCAATATGCAACGGCAGGCGGTCTCCCTCCTGCGCACCGAGGCGCCGCTGGTCGGCACCGGCATGGAGCGAATAGTAGCCAGGGATTCGGGGGTCACGGTGATGGCCAAGAGAGAAGGCGTCGTAGAAAGCGTAGACGCCTCCCGGATCGTCGTCAAGGCAGAGGAGGATGGCAAAGGGGTAGGGGTGGACATCTACAACCTCACCAAGTATCAGCGTTCCAATCAGGGGACCTGCATCAATCAGATACCGATCGCAGCTAAGGGTGAGCGCTTAGAAAAAGGAGAGGTCATCGCCGACGGTCCTTCTACCCACATGGGTGAACTTGCCTTGGGGCGCAATGTCCTTGTCGCCTTTATGCCCTGGGGCGGTTATAACTTTGAGGACTCCATGCTCATCAATGAAAAGCTCCTGGAGGAGGATATATACACCTCCATTCATATTGAGGAACTGGAGTGCGTGGCTCGCGATACCAAGCTCGGCAGGGAAGAGATCACCCCCGATATCCCCAATGTGGGGGACGAAATGCTCAAGGATCTCGATGAGAGCGGGGTGATCCGCATCGGGGCGGAAGTGAAGCCGGGGGACATCCTCGCGGGCAAGATCACCCCCAAAGGGGAGACCCAGCTCTCCCCCGAAGAGAAACTGTTGCGGGCCATCTTCGGCGAGAAGGCGAGCGATGTCAAGGACACCTCCCTTCGGGTCCCCCATGGAATCGAGGGGGTCGTGATCGATGCCAAGGTCTTCACCAGGAGAGGAACGGAGAAAGACAAGAGGGCCAAGGACATTGAGGCAGAGGAAGAGAAAAAAATCATCGATGACCGAGATGCGGAGATCGCCATCATCGAGACCTACACGAAAGAGCGCATTCGAGGGATTCTCATAGGCAAGAAGGCCGCCGCACCCCTGCAGGATCCCCTCAAGGGAAAGAAGCTGGTGGAGAAAGGGGTTAAGCTTACCGAGGAGATCGTCGAGCAAATGCCCTGGGAGCGGTGGAGGGAGATCCCCATTAGTGATGAGAGAATCGCAACAGAGGTGGATCAACTCACGACCGGCGGCATCAGGGAGATCGAGGCGATCAAGGAGAGGGCAGAGGAGAAATTAAAGAAGTTGGATGCGGGGGACGAACTCCTCCCCGGGGT
>MGQS01000103.1:6767-34150 GCA_001797905.1 Deltaproteobacteria bacterium RBG_16_54_11
GGGGATAAGGTCTCCGGACGCCATGGAAACAAGGGGATCGTATCGAGGATCCTTCCTGAAGAAGACATGCCCTATCTCGAGGATGGAACCCCCATAGATATGGTCCTCAACCCCTTGGGGGTGCCTTCACGGATGAACCTGGGCCAAATCTTAGAGACCCATCTCGGCTGGGCGGCCAAGGGGTTGGGCAGCAAGGTCGAAGAATATATCAGAGCAGGCAAGGGTGTAGATAAGCTCAAGGGATTCTTGAAGGATATCTTCACCTCGGAAGAGGTCAGGGAGGCCATTGATAAGGCCACTGAAGAGGAGTTGAAGAGGTTCGCGCAACGATTGGGGGATGGGGTCTTTATGTCCGTCCCTGTCTTTGATGGGGCATCGGAGGCAGAAATTAAGGATGCCCTGAAAAAGGCCGGCCTGCCTGTCACCGGGCAAGCCACTCTCCATGACGGCCGCACCGGCGAGCCGTTCGACCACCAGGTCACGGTAGGCTACATGTATATGCTCAAGCTCCACCACCTGGTGGATGACAAGATCCACGCACGGTCCATCGGACCTTATTCGCTGGTGACGCAGCAACCCTTGGGCGGGAAGGCCCAATTCGGCGGGCAGCGGTTGGGTGAGATGGAGGTTTGGGCCTTGGAGGCATATGGGGCTGCGTATGCATTGCAGGAATTTTTGACGGTGAAATCGGACGACCAGGCCGGCAGAACCAGGGCCTACGAGGCCATTGTAAAGGGGAAGGACGTCCTTGAACCCGGCATTCCGGAATCCTTCAACGTCCTCATCAAGGAACTTCAGGGACTCTGTCTCAATGTGGAGCTGCTGGAAGAAGAAAAGAAGACCGCCAAGGAAGAATAGCATATAAGAAGGAGGTTGTACCTTGGAAGAATATGTGCTGTCGTTTTTTGAAAAACCCAAGGATCCATCGAGCTTTAATGCCATCAGGATCGCCGTGGCCTCCCCGGAGCAGATCAGGGGTTGGTCCCATGGCGAGGTAAAGAAGCCGGAGACGATCAACTACCGGACCTTCAAGCCGGAGCGAGACGGCCTTTTTTGCGCCAGGATATTCGGGCCGGTAAAGGACTATGAGTGCAACTGCGGAAAATACAAGCGGATGAAACACAGAGGGATCGTCTGTGAGAAGTGCGGGGTGGAGGTAATTCAGACCAAGGTCCGCCGGGAGCGTATGGGGCATATCGAGTTGGCGGCGCCCGCGGCACACATCTGGTTCTTGAAGAGCATTCCGAGCAAGATCGGGATGTTCCTCGACATGACCTTAAAGGAGCTTGAGCGGATTCTTTATTTCGAGTCCTATGTAATCATCGATCCCAAGGACATTCCCCTCAAGAGGGGGGATCTTATCAGCGAAGAAAAATATCGGGAGATCAAGGGTAAGTACGGGGAGGACGCTATAGAGGCCGGCGTCGGCGCGGAGGCCGTGAAAAAACTCCTGCAACAAGTGAACATAGAAGAGATGGCCGAGCAGCTCCGCGTTGAGATGAAGGAGACCCAATCCGAGGCCAAGCGCAAAAAGTTGGCAAAACGCTTGAGGGTCATCGAGGCCTTTCGGGATTCAGGGAACATGCCCGAGTGGATGATCTTGGACGTCATCCCCGTCATCCCCCCTGATCTCAGACCGCTGGTTCCCCTTGACGGAGGGAGGTTTGCCACCTCTGACCTCAACGACCTCTATCGGAGGGTGATCAACAGAAACAATCGCTTAAAGAGGCTCCTGGAATTGAACGCCCCGGACATTATCATCCGCAATGAGAAGAGGATGCTTCAGGAGGCAGTGGATGCCCTCTTCGATAACGGCAAGAGGGGGAGGGTGATCACCGGCGCCAACAAAAAACCCCTGAGGTCATTGAGCGACATGCTCAGGGGCAAACAGGGGAGATTCCGCCAGAACCTTTTGGGCAAGCGCGTGGATTACTCGGGGAGATCGGTCATCGTCATTGGGCCGGAATTGCGCTTGCATCAGTGCGGTCTGCCCAAGAAGATGGCCCTGGAGCTTTTCAAGCCCTTTATCTACAATAAGTTGGAGGAACGGGGCTATGTGACCACGGTCAAGAGCGCCAAAAAGATGGTAGAGAAAGAAAGACCCGAGGTCTGGGATATCCTCGAGGAGGTGATTCGAGAACATCCCATTCTCCTCAACAGGGCCCCGACGCTGCACCGGCTGGGCATCCAGGCCTTTGAACCCCTGCTCATAGAGGGGAAAGCCATTCAGCTCCACCCGCTCGTCTGCCTTGCCTTCAACGCCGACTTTGACGGGGATCAGATGGCCGTGCACGTCCCCCTCTCCGTGGAGGCCCAGACCGAGGCGCGGGTGCTGATGATGTCCACCAATAATATCCTCTCCCCTGCCCATGGGAAACCTATTATCGTCCCCACCCAGGACATCGTCTTGGGTCTCTATTACATGACGCGGGAAAGGGAATATGCCAGGGGCGAGGGTAAGGTTTTTGCCAACCCCGAGGAGGTACGGATTGCCTATGATGCCCATGCGGTGGATATGCAAGCCCGCATCAAGGTGCGGATGAACGGCCACGTGGTGGAGACAACCCCGGGCAGGATCATCCTCAGAGAAATCGTTCCCCAAGAGGTTCCCTTTGAATTGATCAACAGGGTGATGAACAAGAAGGCGGTGGCCAACCTCATCGACTATACGTACCGGGTGGCGGGGAGCAAGAAGACCGTCATCTTGGCGGATAAATTGAAAGATTTGGGCTTTGCCTACGTCACCAAATCGGGACTCTCCATCGGGATCGACGATATCCGCGTCCCCGCTCGCAAACCCCACCTCATGGAGCAGGCGACCAAGGAGGTGGACAGGATCAGACAGCAATACGTCGATGGGCTGATCACCGATGGCGAGCGGTATAACAAGGTGATCGACATCTGGGCTCAGCTCACCGAAGAGATCGCCGATGAGATGATGAAGGAGTTGGGGACGGAGACGATAAAGGATCCCGAGGGTAAAGAAAAGGCAGTGCCCAGCTTTAACCCCATCTTTATGATGGCCGATTCAGGGGCGCGGGGCAGCGCCCAGCAGATACGCCAGTTGGCCGGGATGCGGGGTTTGATGGCCAAACCTTCGGGGGAGATCATCGAGACCCCTATCACCGCAAACTTCAGGGAAGGACTGAGCGTGTTGCAGTACTTCGTCTCCACCCATGGCGCGCGGAAGGGATTGGCGGATACCGCCCTGAAGACAGCCAACTCGGGATATCTCACCAGAAGATTGGTGGATGTTGCCCAGGACATCATCATTTACGAATACGATTGCGGCACCATGGACGGGATATACGTTTCCTCCCTCGTCGAAGGCGGCGAGATCATCGAACCCATGGTGGAGAGGATCCTGGGCAGGGTGGCCCTGGAGGACATCAAGGACCCCTTTGTCGATGAGGTCATCGTCAAGGCGAGCCATGAGATCAATGAAGAGGCGATACAGAAGATCGCCGATGCGGGGTCGGATCGTGTGAAGATCCGCTCCGTGCTCACCTGTGAGTCCAGCCGTGGTGTCTGTGCCCTCTGTTACGGAAGGGATCTCGCCCGCGGCAGAATCGTCGATATCGGCGAGGCCGTGGGGGTGATAGCCGCACAGTCCATCGGGGAGCCGGGAACCCAGCTGACCATGAGGACCTTCCATATCGGGGGGACGGCGAGCAGGCGGGTGGAGGAGACCGCCCTTGAGGCCAAGATGGACGGGACCATCAAGTTCATCGATTTGCGGACCGTGCACAACAGGGAAGGAATGCTGGTGGTGATGAGCCGTAAAGGCGAGATCGCCATCCTGGATGACGAAGGAAGGGAACGGAAGCGGTATCCGGCGGTCTATGGGGCGAAATTGGCGGTGGGAGAGGGGAAGAAGGTGAAGGAAGGAGAGCTCATAGCGGAGTGGGACCCTTATACCATCCCCATCATCACCGAGGTGCCTGGTTGGATAAAGTTCGGCGATATAACTGAGGGGGTCACCATGCAAGAGCAGGTGGATGAGGTGACCGGTCATGCCCACAAGGTCATTATCGAGAGCAAGGAGCTCGACCTCCGGCCGCGAATATCCATCAAGCAGGAGAGGGTCGATGCGGTAGGGAAGAAGGCCATGGAGACCGAAGCGCGATACATCCTGCCCGTCGGCTCCCATATCTATGTGAAAGAAGACGAGCCTGTGGAGGCAGGCGACGTCCTGGTGAAGATACCGCGGGAGACCACGAAGACCAAAGACATCACCGGTGGGCTCCCCCGAGTGGCCGAGCTCTTTGAGGCCAGGCGGCCTAAAGAGTATGCCCTCATCAGTGAGATAGACGGAACGGTAAGCTTCGGCAAGATGCTCAAGGGAAAGCGCAAGGTAATCGTCACGCCGGAGATGGGCGAACCCAAGGAATATTCCATCCCCAAGGGGAAACACATCAGCGTCCACGAGGGGGATGTGGTCAAGGCGGGAGAACCCCTCATGGACGGGAGCTCTAATCCCCACGATATCCTCAAGGTATTAGGGGACAAAGAGCTGGCCCGATTTTTGGTCGACGAGATCCAGGAGGTCTATCAACTGCAGGGCGTCAAGATCAATGATAAACACATAGAGATCATCGTGAGGCAGATGCTCAAGAGGGTGAAGATCCGCGACGTCGGGGATACCAGGTTCATCGTGGATGAGCAGGTGGAAAAACACGTCTTTAAGGAAGAAAACGAGCGGATCCTCAAGGAAGGGGGGAAGCCGGCCATCGCCGATCCCCTTTTCCTGGGCATCACCAAGGCCTCGCTCATCACGGATAGTTGGGTATCGGCTGCCTCCTTTCAGGAAACCACCCGGGTCCTGACCCAAGCGGCGGTAGAGGGGAGGATCGATACGTTGCGGGGACTTAAAGAAAACGTCATCATGGGGAGATTGGTCCCCGCGGGGACCGGGAATCCCCGCTATCGCAATATCACGCCCATTGTAGAGGGCGGGTATCCTCCTCCCTTGGAGGCGATGGAGATAGCGGGAGAGGGCAAGGCGCAAGGAGAAGAGGGTGCTCCGGGAGCAGATTAATCCATGGTCTTCAGTTTTTTGGCCGCAATCTCCGCCTGAGGTGATTGAGGATATTGCTTGATCACCTTCTGAAAGAGGAGTTTGGCATTTACCCGATCACCCAGGTCCAAAAAGGCGAAGCCCTGTTTTAAGAGGGCGGCAGAAACCTTATCGCCCTTGGGATATTGTTTTACCGCCTGCTCATACTCTAAAATGGCCCTCTCATAATCCCCCTGGCGCTGATAACATTCACCGATCCAATATTGGGCGTTATCCGCATATTCCGACGTCGGATATGCGCTGAGAAAGGCCCTAAACTGCTTCAAGGCAGCGGGGTATTCGCCTTTCTTGAATGAGCCGTAGGCCCTCTGGTAAGCCCCCTCCATATCCTCTTTGGGTTCTTCTTGTGGGGTTGTTGGGGGAGCAGGGGTCGGTGAAGGTACGACAGCAGCGTCTTCTCCTTTTTCCTTGGTCAAGACCGAGGTCTTCGCCTCATAGTCTTTCTTCAATACGTCAAGATCATTGGCGATCTTATTGAGGAGCTCTCGATCCTCTTCAACATTTGCCCTGAGGATCTTGATCTCCTGCCGCAACTCCTCAAGAGAGGTTTCATAATTGACCCACTTCTGCTGCATCTCGGAGGTAACCCTCCCCCTCAGGATATCGACCTTTTGCTGCAGCTCCCCTAGCTGTCCCTGTAGGGAAGCTACATCCCTGGTGGTAGCACAACCCACGAGGAGGAAAAAGGCCAGGGGGATCAACAGTAAGGCACCAGTGCGGAGCTTCATATTCACCCTCCTTTCTCACCTATCCAACAGGGCCATTGTTATCGAGAGAGGATGACAAAGTGGCACCTCCTGCTCTTGGACCATGCCTCCTCAGTGTGTCCCGGATCCGCCGGCATCTCCTCCCCATAGCTTATGGTGGAGAGCCGATTGTCTTGTACGCCGAGCTTAATGAGGTAGAGCTTTGCGCTCACGGCCCTCCTCTCTCCTAAGGCCAGGTTATATTCGTTACTCCCGCGCTCGTCACAATGGCCCTCGATCTGTATCCTGAGGCTTGGATGCTTCGATAATACCTTGGCATCCTCCGTCAATATCTTCCTGGCCTCCTCCGTGAGGTCGTATTGATCAAACTGAAAAAGGATATCTTTCAAGAGGGTGCTCTCCCATACTTCCCCCTCGATCCCGGGATATTTCTTCTCGGCAAGGCCCTGCTCAAAGCTCTTCTTCTCCTGCTCCTGCTGCGCGGCCTTTTCTTTCTCTTGTTGCGCGGCCCGTTCCTCTTCAGGGGTGAGGGCCTGTTTTTTCTGTAACGCAGCGCATCCCGAAACGAAAACCAGGAGCATAATTGTAAGCATGACAATCCATAACCGACCCTTTTTCCTCACCATCGTAAAATCCCCCTTTCTCCTTCTCCAAGCATTATTCTCATTGCAACCACGGTGACCACGCCGGCTCCGTCTCGTTTGATTCGGAGACAGCGGTCACCTTCCATGGGCCACCTCCATCTGCGGTCATAAGGTATATTGTGCAGCTTCCTCCCCTCCTTGAGGTAAAGGCAATATGCCTTCCGTTCGGGGCCCACGAGGGGTTCTCATTGCTGCCCTCCTTCGTTATCCTCCGCACATCGGTCCCATCCGGCCTGATGGTGTAGATGTGAAACCCCTTTTCTTCCTGACGGGCAAAGGCGATCTTGTCCCCCTTGGGTGACCAGGCAGGGGAGCAATTGTAGCTGCCCTCATAGGTCAACCTCCTCAGCTTTTGCGTAGCCAGATCCAGGATATAAATCTGAGGATTTCCCGATCGGTCGGAGACAAAGGCAATCTGCTTTCCATCAGGCGCCCATGCCGGAGAGGCCTTATTGTCCCAGGAGCGGGTGAGCTGTAAGGGATCCTTGCCCTGCGGATTCAGGAGATATATCTCCGTGTTGCCCTTCCCCCTCATCATTAAGGCGATACTCTTGCCGTCGGGAGACCACGCCGGCGCGGCATTGAGTCCCGGGACGGCGGAGAGGAGAACACTGCTCCCCGTAGAGATAAACACCTGATAGAGATCCGGGTTGCGGCGCTGAAAGCAGGTGTATACAAGACTCCTGCCGTCCGGATGCCAGGCAGGGGATATGTTGATAGAGCCATTCTGAGTGACCGCCTTGACCAGACGCCCATCGACGTCCATGAGGGCAATCTCTTTGTTGCCGGTGCGGTCCGTAACGAAAGCGATCTTCGTCTGAAAGATCCCCCGCTCCCCGGTCAACTGCTGGATGACCTCATCGATCGTCCGGTGGGCCATGACCCGCACCTCCCCCTGCGATCCCTTGTACCTCTTGCCCGCTATATAGATATGCTGGACTGCATCAAAAAGCCTGAACTCCATCGAGATCGTATCCCCTTCCGCCTTGAGGCCTATCGATAGTAAGAACTCGGCGCCTCTATCCTCCCATTCTTTAAAATCGACATTCTCCTCGGTGATATAGGCCGCCTGTCGGGGCAGCTTGACCCGCTCCAGGAGGTAAAAGAGGTCCGCCATGATGAGGTCCTGCGCGAGGGTCTTCTCAACCTCCCCCGTCATCCCTTGCGGGAGCTGCCCTAATGCCGTGATCGCGGGCAGGGCCAGATAGAACTTGCGGGTCTGCGGGGAGTTGATATCGATGTAGATGATCCCTCTGCCTGTGCCGGGGTGCAAGAGGCTCGCTGCCACAAACAGAAGAAAAAAGAGGGATAGCTTCTTTACGTGCCTCATATCTCAAGACCTCTGCGTTTGGAGAAACTCCAGAAACCGGCGCGCAGGAGGTGAGATATCTCTTCCCGCGGGGACAACGGCAAAGAAATCCCTCTCGGGAGCACCCTGCCCCTGAACGGCGACCTCTTTTATGCTGCCCCTTTCTATCTCCTCCCGCACGGCGAGATCGGAGATTATACCGAGGCCTATCCCTGCTTTCACTCCTTCCTTAACAGCGGTGGAGCTCCCCACTTCGCCTATGATGCTGAAATCATCCAATCGATACCCAGCCGCTGCCACATGCCGCTCAAAGGCCTTACGAGTGCCCGATCCCCTCTCCCTGATCAGGAGGGGGGCCGCTTGCAGATCATCCCAGGAAACCTCGCCCTTCACGGCAAGCGCATGCTGGGCAGCGGCGATGACGATCACCCGATCGTGAAACAGGGGATACATAGCAACCCCCTCTCCATCGAACCGCATCCCCACCACGCCCACCTCTATTTCTCCGGCACGCAGCAAATCGATGATCTCCTGAGAATCCGCGATCACAAGGCTTATGGAGATACCGGGTGCCTCCTTTTGAAATCTCCCCATGACCTTGGGGAGGAAATATTCACCGGGGATCGTGCTCCCGCCAATGGTTATCTTCCCCTTGATGAGGTGGGAGAACTCATAGATTGCAGTGAGGGCCTCATCGCGGAGTCTCAGGATCTCTTTGGCGTAGCGATAAAAAATCCGTCCCCCATTGGTGAGTGCAACCCTTCTGCCCAAGCGGTCAAAGAGCTTGAGCCCCACCATCTGCTCGAGTGCGGCGATATGTCCGCTGACGGTAGGCTGGGTGAGATATATAGCCTCCCCTGCCCGGGAAAAGCTTTCCGTTTCAGCCACCTTGCAGAAGGTTTCGAGGTGTTTCATGTCCATAGACCCGTGGACTGTGACTTGCTTCAGGATAAATAAGTTGATAGTATGATATCGGCTTCACCCTGAAAGTTCAAGGAGAAAATACCCGTGGTGAGGCGGACAAAGGGGGCGTTACTGACATGCATCCGAGGCCTTGCAGGAGGACTCCGTAGTGCCTAAGATCATTCTTGGCATCCACGGTATGGGGAATAAGCCGCCGAAGAAGCTTTTGGAAAAATGGTGGAAGAAAGCTCTTGAAGAAGGCCTCAGGGCCATCGGTCATCCGAGGCGTCTCGTTCAATTCAAGTTGGTTTACTGGGCCGATCTCCTCCACCCGAAACCGCTCGATCCCGAGGTGCGGGACAAGAAAAACCCCCTCTACCTTGACAACCCCTACATCCCCGCCGGCACGGTTCCAGGAAAAAAACCGAACATAAGGAAAAGGGTTCTGGACTATATCGAACGACAGATATATAAAATCATTTTAAACGAGGACTTGTCCATGAACTACGCTTCGGTCACGGACATCGTTCTACGCCGCTATTTCAGGGATCTCAGCAGCTACTACTCCAAGCAATGCCTCGACAGACAAAAAAAAGCCAAGTGTCCGGTACAAGATGTGATGCGCGAGGACCTGGCCCGCGTGTTACGAAAACACAGCAAACAAGATATCCTGCTCATCGCGCATTCCATGGGGTCGATTATTGCGTATGATGTACTGACCCAGTCCGTACCGGATATTTCTATACACACACTGGTAACGATGGGATCTCCCCTGGGGGTACCGGCGGTAATGCTTAAGATCCTATCCGAACAGCGAAAGAAACCTCAAAAACATATCAGCGCCGCCACACCGGAAAACATACGAGGAACATGGTACAATTTTTCCGATCGCCGGGACAAGGTTGCGACAGATTATAATCTCAGCGACGATTATAAAGAGAACTCGAAACACGTCCGGGCCATTGATATAATTGTCCATAATGACTATGAATATGAGGGGGAGCAAAATCCGCACTCTGCCTACGGATATCTGCGGACGCCGGAAATGGCGCGCGTCCTGTTTAACTTTCTGCATTATCGCAAGCCCAAACCTCTCATCTGGTTGAGCGATGCCATAAATCAATTATCAGATAAGGTAAGACGTAAAATTGTTAAGAAAGCAATGAGACGCCCATAAAGGGGCGTCCTCTCCTTTTTGCCTTCACGAGATCGTGGCATTTACTTTTTACGGCAAAAGGGTATACTGTATCCGTTGTGCGGGAATTGTGTCGCCACTCGCGATCCCCTACTGTCGCCTTGCGACATCTCCCGTTTTACGGGACCCCGTTGTCCGCAAAAATCATAATGTGTCGCATTGCGACATCTGGCCAAAGGGCCACCTTCGGCTGCTTTCCTTAGACTTAAAATTTAAGGAGCAGGAAGGTGCGGGGCCGTCATTTATATTTTAATAGAAAGTAGTAGGGACATTCGGATATTTCTAAAGTGTGTCGTATAATGGTCCCCTACCATTAGGATATTTTTATAGATGGGATGTCGCAAGGCGACACATCCCCTCAATTATAGATAGATCCAATAGGTAGGGGAGAGAATCAAGGGGATGTAAACAGGGTTTAAGGATACGCCGCCTTAAGGGGTATGAGGGATGAGGCACGAGGATGGTGAGGGAGAATAAAGTGCAAATATTGCAAGGGGCAGGCGCGCCCCTTTTTTGTTTGGTGCGTATAAGGCGGCAAATAAAGGTTATCATATCACACGATGGAGGAGGGCTATGAAACTCAAGACCGCAGGGCTTATCGTAGTCTTTTTTCTCTCTGTTATCCCCTTCGTTTACGCGGCGGATAAACCATCGGTGGAGATCTTCTCTCCGCAGGGGACGGTAAAAGGTGTCCGCCAGGTAACGGTGCGCTTTTCGGCGCAGATGGTGCCCTTTGGCGACCCCCGAGGTCTCATCGAACCCTTTGAAATAGACTGCCCTGAAAAAGGAACAGGCAGATGGGCAGATGCGGAAAACTGGGTCTTCGATTTTGAGAGGGACCTCCCTGCCGGGGTTCAGTGCACCTTTCGATTAAAATCGGGATTAAAGACCCTTGCCGGAAAGGAGATTGAGGGTCAGAAGGAATTCTCCTTTTCAACAGGCGGTCCCGCGATCAAGAACTCTATCCCCTATGAAGGTAGCCGCATCGACGAAGAACAGATATTCATTCTGAGCCTGGATGCCGCGGCGGATACTGCATCTGTCTTGAAAAAAGTCTTTTTCTCGGTGGAAGGCATAGAAGATCACATCGGTATCAAGATCATCGAAGGGAAGGAGAGGGAGGATATAGTAAAGGCTCGATTCAGATATCAGGTCCCGCCGCACGTTGCGATGATCTTGATCCAGTGCAAACAGCGATTTCCTGCAAAGGCCAAGGTCAGCCTGGTCTGGGGCAGAGGGGTGATGTCCAAGACCGGGGTAGCGATCAGCCAGGACCAGATCCTCCGATTCCAAACAAGAGAGCCCTTTACCGTCACCTTCAACTGCGAACGGGAGAACCCGCATGCAGGATGTATCCCGATGTTACCCATGACCCTCTATTTTTCTGCCCCCATTTCCAAGGAACAGGCACAACGGATCGTATTGAAGAATATGCAGGGGAAGGTATGGAAGCCCGACACGGGGGATGAAACAGAGGACCAGTTCATGCAGCACGTCTCTTTTCCAGGTCCTTTCCCCGAGGGCACGAATTTTAAGATTGAATTGCCGCCCCAGCTTAAGGATGACGCAGGCAGGCCCCTTATCAACTCGAATAAATTTCCCCTCTCGGTGCATACCGATAAGTACCCCCCGTTGGCCAAGTTTGCCGCCCGTTTTGGGGTCTTGGAGCTGAAGGCCGATCCCGTACTGCCGGTGACCTTGCGGAACCTCGAGCCCGAGGTCAAGGCGCGGATGCTCAAGGCGGGCAAAGAGCAAGGCTTCATCGAGCGGGTGACCGGTAAGGTCCTGAACATCGCCCCTGAGCAGGGTGATAATGTCCAGGAATGGTTACGACGAGTGGCCTCGGCCGCCAGAGAGAGATCCCTCTTTAGTAACGAGAAGGGGATCAAGGACTTCAAAATCCCCAAGCCAGCGGGCCCCCGCGCCTTTGAGGTCGTCGGGATCCCGTTAAAGGAGCCCGGTCTCTATATCGTGGAACTGGAGAGCGCAATCTTAGGATCGTCGCTCCTCCATCCGCCGAGGCCCCTGTATGTACCGGCCGCCGTCCTGGTGACCAATCTCTCCGTCCACTTCAAATGGGGGAGGGAATCCTCTCTGGTGTGGGTCACCGCCCTTGATACAGGAGAACCGGTGAGGGATGCGTCGGTGACGGTGAAGGATTGCCAGGAAAAGGTCCTCTGGAAAGGGCGGACCAATGTCAACGGGATAGCCAGGATTGAAGGTCCGTTGCCTACGGAAGTAAAACTCGCCCGCTGTAACTACAAGATAGACTATGATAATTACTCCCAGCTGGGAGCCCTCAGCTCGCTTGATACCGGGTTCTTTATCATGGCCCAAACCGCCGGGGACATGGCCTTTGTCCACTCCAGCTGGGACGAGGGGATCGAACCATGGAGGTATCAGCTCCCGCAGGACTACTACGCAGACCCCTCCATCGCCCATACCGTCTTTGACAGGCAACTGCTTCGGGCAGGCGAAACCGTCCATATGAAGCACCTCTTTCGTCAACACACGATGAAGGGCTTCTCCACGCCTCCCAAGGATCGACTGCCGAATAGTTTCTTGATCGAGCACTATGGCAGTGAGGAACGGTACGAATTCCCCTTGGTTTGGGATGCCAACGGGGTAGCCGAGACACAGTGGCAGATCCCCCAGGGGGCAAAACTCGGGAACTACGGGGTGGTCTATGTTGAGAAGCGGAAGGCTTTTTTTGGTTTGCTCTCGATAGGGTCCAACCGATGGAGGGCAGGTGAGTTCAGGGTGGAAGAGTTCCGGGTCCCGCTGCTCAAGGGGATCATCAAGCCACCTGCCGAACCGTTGATCAATGCCAAAGAGGTCCCCCTTGATGTGAGCGTCCAGTACCTTGCAGGGGGAGGGGCCGGTCTCCTCCCGGCAAAGCTGAGAAGCGAGATCCGGCCGAAACAGGTAACCCCTTTTGAAGGATTTGACGAATTCGTATTCGGCAACGGTCCGGTTAAAGAGGGGATTGTCCGCAGGGGCGAACCTCTGGAGTATGATGAGGAGGGAGAGGGCGAAGGAGAAGAGGCGGTACGGGGAGGGGAGAAGAAGGCGGGCAAAATCCCCAGTATAGACCTGGTCCTGGATCAGTCGGGCTCTGCCCGGACGCTGATCCCCCATCTGCCGAAGTTGGAGCTCCCTCAAGAGATCCTCGCCGAGCTTGAGTTCAGGGACCCCAATGGGGAGATCCAGACCGTCTCCTCCAGGATACCATTGTGGCCCTCAAGATACCTGATAGGGATCAAGCCGGATTCATGGGCCGCATCCCAAGAGGCCTTTAAATTTCATGTAGCTGTCCTCGATCTTGCAGGCAAACCCATTGCAGGCGCACCGGTGAAGGTCAATCTCTTTGAGAGCAAGACCTATACCCACAGGAAGCGCCTTGTCGGAGGATTCTATGCCTATGAACATTCGACGGAGACCAAAAGGATCGCCCTCCTCTGTGAAGGCAAGACCGACGCTAAAGGGCTTCTGATCTGTGAGGTGAAGTCGCCTGTGTCCGGGAATGTCCTGCTCCAGGCAGAGAGCTCGGATGCCGAGGGGCGCAGGACAATGGCCCACCAAGAGGTCTGGGTGGCGGGGAAAGGCGAATGGTGGTTTGAGGTGACGGATAATGATCGAATCGACCTTCTGCCGGAGAAAAAACGATATGAGCCCGGTGAGGTTGCCGTCTTTCAGGTCAGGATGCCTTTCCGGAATGCCACGGCCCTCATCACTGTTGAGAGGGAAGGGGTGCTGGAGGCCTGGGTGAAGCAGATCTCGGGGAAAGAACCCGTCATCGAAGTGCCCATCAGAGGGCTGTATGCGCCGAATGTTTTTGTCTCGGCCCTCGTGGTGAGAGGTCGCGCGCCCGGGATCAAACCGACAGCCATGGTCGACCTCGGGAGGCCGGCGTATAAACTCGGTATAGCGGAGATCAAGGTCGGATGGAAGACGCATGAATTGAAGGTGAGTGTCTCGCCGGACCGCAAGGTCTATAAGGTACGCGGGAAGGCGAAGGTCCGGATCAAGGTAAAGACCGCAGACGGGAAGAATCCGCCTCGGGAGAGCGAGGTGGCCCTCGCCGCCGTGGACGAAGGGCTTCTCGAATTGATGCCCAACCGGAGCTGGGATATCCTCACGGCCATGATGGGCCAGAGGGGGTACGAGGTGCACACCGCGACGGCCCAGATGCAGGTCATCGGAAAACGCCATTTTGGATTAAAGGCGTTGCCGCCGGGGGGCGGAGGCGGGAAACAGCCGACCCGAGAGCTCTTCGATACCCTGCTCCTCTGGAAGGGACGGGTCTTGCTGGATGCCAATGGGGAGGCAGGGATCGAGGTGCCGCTCAATGACTCCCTCACCAGCTTCCGGATCGTGGCTGTGGCCCAGGGAGGCGCCGGCCTCTTCGGCACGGGTTCGGCATCGATTCAAACAACCCAAGACCTGATGGTCCTTTCCGGGCTCCCCCCCCTGGTCAGGGAAGGGGATCGATTCAAGGGGGAGTTCACCATCCGCAATACAACGAATCGCAGGATGTCTCTCGATGTTGCGGCAAAGGTAGACGGCATCTCAGGGGCCCTGCCACCGGTGGCCCTCGTCCTGCAGCCGGGGGAGGCACAGGAGGTCGGGTGGGAGGTCTCGGTACCCATCGGCGTGGAAAAACTCGGCTGGGCAGTGGAGGTAAAGGAGAAGGGCGCCCCGGCAATGGACAGGATCAAGGTGCAGCAGCGGGTAGTGCCCGCAACCCCGATCAGCACATTTCAGGCAACTATTGTCCAGATAACAAAAGACTACCGCCTCTTTGTAGAGAGGCCTCAGGATGCCCTTGCGAATCGGGGAGGGGTGAGGGTGACCCTGCGGCCGAGGATCTCCGAAGGATTAAGCGGCGTCGTCGACTATATGAAGAGCTACCCCTATACGTGTATGGAACAGAAGATATCCATAGCCGTGGCCTTGCGAAACGAGAGACTCTGGAAGAGATGGATTGCCGAGCTCCCCTCTCATCTCGACTCGGACGGCCTAGTCAAGTACTTTCCGACGTGCCTGTACGGATCTCCAATTCTCACCTCCTACATCATCGCTATCGGCAATGAAGCGGGATGGGGCATACCGGATGAGGCCAGAGAGGAGATGGAGGACGGCCTCAAAAAGTTCATCGAGGGATCGATTGCACGATATTCGCCCTTACCCACGGCAGACCTCTCTATCCAGAAGTTATCGGCCATAGAGGCCTTATCCAGGGGAAAAAAGGCCGAGGCAAGACTCTTGGGCTCCATTGCCATTGACCCCAATCTCTGGCCAACCTCTGCCGTAATCGACTGGTTCAATATCCTGCACAACGTGGAAGATATCCCCAAAAGAGAGGAGCGAATCAAGGAGGCGGAGCAGATAGTGCGGTCCCGCCTCAACTTCCAGGGTACGCGGATGGGCTTCTCAACCGAAGGGTCGGATCATTTGTGGTGGCTGATGGTCTCGGCCGATGTGAATGCCGTCCGTCTCATCCTCTCCCTGCTCCCTGAAGAGCAATGGAAGGCGGATATGCCCAGGCTCGTTTTGGGGGCATTGGCCCGGCAGCGGCGGGGCGCATGGGATTTGACCCTTGCCAATGCCTGGGGCGTGCTGGCCATAGAGAAATTCGCCAAGGCCTTTGAAGCAATTCCGGTTTCAGGCACAACCCGTACAACCCTTTCAGGGCAAACCCAGGCTACGGACTGGAACGCCTTACCCAAAGGGAAGGTCTCCCTGTTCGCCTGGCCCACAAAAAAAGCGGACGTTGCCATTGCCCACCAGGGGAAAGGGAACCCGTGGGCAACGATCCAGAGCCTCGCTGCCATCCCCTTGAAAGAACCCCTGTCCAGCGGGTACAAGGTCAAGAAGACGATCAGCCCCGTGGAACAGAGGGACCCCAAGCAGTGGAGCCGCGGTGATATCTTTCGCATACGATTGGAGATCGAGGCCCAGGCAGACCAGACCTGGGTCGTGGTGAGCGATCCTGTCCCCGCAGGGACAACGATCCTGGGAAAAGGGCTGGCGAGGGACTCCGAAATCCTGACCAAAGGGGAACAACGCAAGGGCTGGGTCTGGCCGACCTTTGAGGAACGTTCCTTCGAGGCGTTCCGGGCCTACTATGAATATGTTCCCAAGGGGAATTGGCAAGTCGAATATACCGTCCGGTTGAATCAGAGCGGTCGCTTCCAGCTCCCGACCACACGGGTAGAAGCCCTCTATTTCCCGGAGATGTTCGGAGAGATACCGAATAAGACCATCGAGGTTCAACCATAATTGCGTATCTCCCGGCGTTCAAACTTCCTGCCTCCGATCGGAGGAGGGGAGTTTATTAGGGCATCATGGATGAGAAATAGCTGTCTGTTATTATGTATCTGCTTTTTTTCTTTCAGCGGCATCGCCCATGCCCTGCCTACCTATGATGAGGTGCGTCATGCCTATTGTAAATCGGATTCGATCCTCCTGGACCGGCATGGGGATCCACTCTATGAGTTAAGGACGGATCAACACCAACGGAGGCTGGACTGGACTTCGTTTGATAATACCTCCCCTGCCCTGGTGAATGCCGTGATCCAAGCGGAGGATAAGCGATTTTATGACCATGCAGGGGTGGACTATAGGTCCATGGCAGTGGCCCTGATCAAGGGGCTGGGCTCGGAGAGCCTGCGCGGGGCCAGCACGATCACGATGCAACTGGCCTCACTTCTTAATGAGGAGCTCCGGCCCAAGAAGAGAGGGAAAAGGAGCATCTGGCAGAAGGGGAAACAGATCATCGAGGCCCAGGAAATTGAGAAAAAGTGGTCAAAGAAGGAGATCCTGGAGGCCTACCTCAACCTTATCACGTTTCGGGGGGAACTTCAGGGAATTGCCGCTGCCTCGCGGGGCCTATTCGGAAAGGATGCGCACGGCCTTGATCAATCGGAATCCCTTATCCTTGCCTCGTTGATCAGATCCCCCAATGCCACCACAGCCGAGATATCCAAGAGGGCGCTGCTCCTCGGTCAGGCGCTCGACTGGCCCGTTGTGGAGGGTGAAATCCATGCCGCCGTGAGCCGCATCCTGTGGGGGGGCGCGAACTTACGATCTCGCGAAGACCTCGCCCCTCATGTTGCCCGGCTCCTCCTCAAGAAGGCCTCCCAGGGGGCGGCGGTCTCCTGTACGTTAGACATGAGTATCCAACGCTTTGCCCTCGATCGTTTACGGCACCACCTCATCACCTTGCGATTGCAGAATGTCACCGATGGGGCCGTGCTCGTTCTAGAGAATAAGACAGGAGAGGTCCTGGCCTACGCGAGCTATAGCGGCGACCCCGCGCACGGCTGGTTTGTGGACGGCGTTCAGGCCAAACGGCAGGCAGGCTCGACGCTCAAGCCCTTCCTTTATGCCGTTGCCTTCGACAGAAAGATCCTTACCCCTGCCTCCGTGCTGGAGGATACCCCTCTCGATATCGCGGTCTTCGCGGGGATCTATCAACCCAGAAATTACGACTCGGAATTCAAGGGCCTGGTCACCTCGAGGATCGCCCTTGCCGCATCCTTGAATGTGCCCGCGGTAAAGACTCTCTCTTTGGTCGGCCTTGAGCCTTTTCTGAGTACCCTTCGCCGATTGGGGGTCAGGGGGCTCAATGAGTCAGGCGATTTCTACGGCCCATCCCTTGCCCTCGGCTCCGTCGATGTGAGCCTGTGGGAGCTCACCAACGCCTATCGGTGCCTGGCCAGCAAAGGCACGTGGAGCGAACCGCGCCTGACTGCTTCGGGAGCAAGGGCCGCACGGACCAAAAAGGTCTTTTCCACGGACGCCTCTTTCCTCATCTCGGATATCCTATCGGACCGTGAGGCGAGGAGCGCCACCTTTGGGCTGGAGAACCCCTTAGCCACCCGTTTTTGGACAGCGGTAAAGACCGGGACCAGCAAGGATATGCGGGATAACTGGTGCATAGGATATTCCAGGAGATATACCATCGGGGTCTGGGTCGGAAATTTTTCCGGAGAGCCGATGTGGAATGTGAGCGGCATCACCGGGGCAGCCCCTGTCTGGATCGAGATCATGAACCAGCTCCATTATCCAGACAACAATCCGGAGGTGGGGCCTCCTCAATCCCTGGTCAAGAAAGAGATCCAATTTTCGCAGGGAGTAGAACCCGCCAGGGCGGAGTGGTTCATTCAAGGGACGGAACCGAATGCAAAGGATCAGAACGTAGGCCAATTAAACCAGCGGATCATCTATCCTCCTTCAGGGACCATCATTGCATTGGATCCCGATATACCGCCCGAGCTTCAAAAGATCTTCTTCATCTCCCAGCCCAGGGCGAGCTGCCTGCGATGGGTCTTAAACGACCATACGATCATGGAAGGAGAACACAATCACCCGTGGACCCCACAGGCAGGCGCCTATACCCTCAGCCTCGTCGATGAAAAGGGCCGTATCGTCGATGCCGTCCGGTTTGAGGTGCGGGGTCCCTCGCTCCGCTCGGGAGATTAAAAGCGGGGTCTCAAAGACATGACGAGGCTCGGCCCGATTAACCCTCTCTCGGAGGTGACTGCTTGAAGCTATCCCTGCGCGCGCTCACAAGGGCAGGCGCGCTCTTTTTCCTCTCGGCCCTTCTGCTGATCAGCCTGATACCCGGGCCCTGCCCGGCGGCCTCGCTGACCATCCTGCACACCAACGACACCCATAGCCACCTCCTCCCCTTCAGCTATCCTGCCCTGATCGATCCCTGCTCTGCTTCGGCGGCTCTGCCCAGGCGCACCGATATCGGGGGGATTGCCCGGCGGGCCACGCTGGTAAAGCAGATCAAGAGCGAGCTGGCAGCCGCGGGGACGCCGGTCTGGCTGATAGATGCCGGCGACTTCTCTGACGGGACCTTTTTCTCCATGGAGTACCGCGGGGAGGCGGATGTGGCTGCCATGAATGCCGCGGGCTATGACTTCGCGGCACTGGGGAACCACGAGTTCGTCTATTCCTTGGCACAGACGCAAAGGCTCATCGGCCTGGCCCGCTATCCCATCCTCTGCGCCAACGCCCTGCTCAGGGCCACCAAGGAGCCGCTCACGCAATCATACCGGGTCGAGCAGACGGGTCCGGTCCGGGTCGGGATATTCGGCCTCGTCACAATCGAGACCAGGTCCTATCCCGCTGCCAAAGAGGGCGTGACCATCACCGATCCCGTGCGAACGGCCGAGAAGATCGTGGCCAAGCTGCGCGCGGAAAAGGCGGACATCATCGTTCTGATCTCGCACTGCGGCGAGGAGACGGATAAGCGGCTTGCCATGATGGTTCCCGGCATCGACGTCATCGTCGGGGGGCATTCCCACTCCCGCCTGCCTTCGGGGGAGTTCATCCCGCGCATCGGCGACCTCGCGGCGGATAAAGTCAAGGGCGCCGTCATCGTACAGGCCCATCAGTGGGGAGGAGAGCTGGGCAGGTGCGACCTCTTTTTCAAGAAGGATCATGCAGGCGCGTGGCAGGTGGGCCGGTATCGCGCGCGCCTTATCCCCGTCACCGCCGCCATCGAGGCCGATGCCCGGGTGGCGGCCGTGGTCGATCAATACTGGAAGCCGATCGCCTCCCGCTACGCCGAGGTCATAGGCGAGGCTGCGGCAGACTTCAGCAGCCGATGCGCAGACTGGGCGGAGTACAACCTGGTGGCAGATGCCGTCCGCGAGACCTTCGGTACGGAGATCGAGCTCGAGAACCTGGGCGGGGTCCGCTCTGCGTTGCTCAAGGGCACCATCACCCGCGGGGACCTCGTCGCCCTCGATCCCTTCGCGAATACCGTCGTCTCCTTCAAGATCAGCGGCCTCCAGTTGAGAAAGCTCCTGGGGAGGTACGCCCCGGCCGTCTCGGGGATCCGCTATCGCCTGGAGAACGGGGAGCTCGTCGAGGCCCTCGTCAACGGGGAGCCGTTACAGGATAACCGCCGCTATACGGCGGCGACGAATTCCCACTTCGCAGGCAGGGCGCTCAAAGGGGCGAGGGTACAATTCCAGGATACAGGGAAGCAGCGCCTGGAGATCCTCATCGCCTACATCCGCCGGAAGGGCACGATCCGCCCGGTCTATGACGGCAGGCGCGTGGTAGTCGGCGACGCTCCCTTGAAAAGGAAGTAGAGAAGGGCCTTGGCAGCAAGGGAGGTTCTCTTGCCAGGCGGCATATCCCTACGTTATACTGTTGTTATAAAAACTGCTCAGGGAGCTCAGCGGCATTATTTCGATTGTTAGGAAGATGGAAAAAGAGGGAGAAAAGATGATTCCCATGGTCCAGTTGGCGCCGGGCGCAGGCCAGGCAATCAAATCGTTTCTCGCCGAACAGGGGTGCTCAGGGCCGATTCGCATCGAGCTCTGCTCCACCGGGTGCTGCGATGCGTCCTTGGGCCTTAGCGTGGACCGGATGCGCGAGTCCGATCTGATCCAGGAAGTTGACGGCCTCCAATTCGTTATGAGCCCCGAGACTTACGGACTCGCGGGCGAGGTGACCATCTCCTTTGTGGATGAGAAGGGGAAAAAGGGATTCGTCCTCACCTCGAGCAAGCCCGTGAGCGAGTGGGACGGCTTCGGTGTCTGCTCCATCAGGATTTTTCCTGATGCCGAGGAAAAGACCGACAGATAGGACAAGAGAGGGATAGCTCTTGGTCTTGGGGCTACTTTAGAAGAAATATTAAATCCCCCTTTGCCCCCCTGACCAAAGGATCACCTCAGGGAACGATGAAAATCCCCCTCGATCCCCCTTTCCCAAAGGGGGAAGTTACACCTCCCTTTCGTAAAGGGAGGTGGGGAGGGATTTAAAACCTATTCTCCAGGAAATCTTCATACTATAATCTTCTTCTCATACAGCTCCTGCACCTCCGCGGGGGTATACCCGAGCCACTGCTCCAGGATCAACCTGCTGTGTTCGCCCAGGACCGGCGCCGGCATGCGGATGCTGCCCTCGGTTGCGGAAAATTTGAAGGGAAACCCGGGGATATCGATATCGCCGTATTTTTCATGATGGACCTGCTGGAACATCCCGCGCTGTTTCAGGTTTTCATCGTTGTTGACCTCTTCGAGGGTGTAGGCGATGCCGCAGGGTATCTTTTTATTTTCCAGGACGGCAATTATCTCCTGCGAGGTGTGCGCAACGGTCCATTCCTCGATCAAGCGCACCGCCTCCTCATGGTTCTGGACCTGCACGATGAGGTTGCTGAATTTGGGGTCGGAGGCCATCTCCGGGCGCCCGATGATCTCGGTCAGCTCTTTCCACTGCCGGGCGGTGGTGGAGACGATGGCCACCTTGCCGTCCTTTGTTTTAAAGAAGCCGTAGAAGGGCATCCGGTCCGCGGAATGTATGACATCCCTCGGTCTTCTGCCTAATTGCCTCTCAATGTCGGCCATTATCGGTCCGAGCCCCTTGTCCATGAGGGCGCGGTAGTTGTTGAAGTACATCACGTCCTGCATGGAGATGTCGATGTACTGCCCTTTGCCGGTCTTCATGCGGTGTATGAGGGCAAGCAGTATCGCGATAGCGGCGTAAGCTCCGGTCATAAAATCGCCCCAGTAATTGTCCGGCATGCGAAATGTCTCCTGGCTGTTCCAGAACTGGCCGCCGGTTGCCTGGGCGATGATGTCGAAGGCGGCCCGCTCAGGCGCCACGCCGACGGCGCCGAACCCCGAGACGGCGGCGTAAATGATATCCTTTTTCCGGGATCTGATATCTTCATACCCCAGGCCCAGCTTTTCGAGGGTGCCGGGTATCAGGTTGTGCATAAAGATATCGGATACGCTCGCGAGCCTCAGGATGATCTTCCGGCCTTCCGGTTTGCGCATGTCGACGGCAATGCCGTATTTGTTGCGATTGAGCACGGAATAGTTGCGCTCTGCGCCCGGCGTGAGATTGAACGTTACCCGCAGCGTATCGCCTTCCGGCGGCTCCACCTTCACGACCTCCGCCCCCATATCGGCGAGCAGCTGGGCGCAGCGTGACCCGGCAATGAACTGCGTGACGTCGATAACCTTTATTCCTTCAAGGATTTGCATGGGCATACCTCATTGTTCGCCTCCGCACATGCCACCCTCGTAGAGCAGGCATTTCCATCACAGTGATTATATTAAAAAAGCACGCAAGACCACAAGGGGGAAATTTGACCGCACAGAGCTCCGAGCTGAATTAAAGAGGGTCCGGGATCATGATAGTTATTTTTGAAGGGAAAAGGGCCGCCCGTTTTCTCATTCTTGACACACACGCCGAATTCCTTTATAATAAAAAATTCACCTCGGAAAGGCGATTGATTGCTTCTTTGAGACTGCCGACAAAAAACGGTTGAGCATGACGAAAGAAAAAATTATTGAAATCAGATGGCACGGCCGCGGCGGGCAGGGGACGGTCACCGCTGCCAAGATCGTCGCCAATGCTGCTTTTAGATCCGGTTACCGTGGCGTGGTGATGACGCCCACCATCGGAACAGAGCGCAGAGGGGTGCCTGTTTTTACCTCTCTCAAGATTTCAAAGAATAAGATTTATGATCTCTCCCCCATCGAAAAGCCCGATATGCTCGTCGTGCTGGACCACGTGCTCCTCGAAGAGAACGGGGTGGTCAACGGATTGAAACCCGGAGGGCTGATCGTGATCAACACCCCCAAACCGCCCGACGCCTATGACTTTCCCGGAATGAAGGTGGCGGTTGCCGACGTCACCTCACTCGCCAGCCAGACGGGCCTCAAGCCGGGAATCGTCAACTCGGGCATCATCGGTGCTTTTGCCAGGGCCGGCGACCTGTTGACCATCGAAACGCTCGTGGATGCCATCAAAGAAGAGTTTAAAGATATGCGACCAAATGAAAACGTCAAAGCGGCCAAACTCGTGTATGAAAAAACCGTTATTGGCGTCCGGCCGGGCAAGAAATAGATGGGCCGTTCACCGTTCGCTCGCAGAAAATCCCATAGTGAGCCCGGACCGGGCGATGCGGGCAAGACCGGCACGTGGCGCGTCCTGCGCCCCATTATCGATGTGACGCTCTGCATCCCTGCCAAAACCAAGAAGATGGCCTGCTTCAACTGCTGGCTGTATTGTCCGGACGGCGTCGTCACCCGCACGATCCCGCCGACCATTGAGTATGACTATTGTAAGGGGTGCGAAATCTGTGCGGAAGAATGTCCGGCCGGCGCCATCCGTATGGTCGAAGAAACGGAATTTATAAAGAAGGAAAAGTAGCCCCGTGCATATCATCGAGTCGGGAAATGTCGCAGCCGCGTACGGCGTCAAATTGGCCCGCGCCCAGGTGATCGCCGCCTACCCCATCACCCCGCAGACGCCGCTGACAGAAAAATTATCCGAATTCGTCGAAGCCGGAGAGATGCAGGCTGAATATATCCCCGTGGAAAGCGAGCACAGCGCCCTAGCGGTCTGTATCGCCGCATCCAGCGCCGGAGCCAGGACCTTCACGGCGACCAGCGCCAATGGCCTGCTGTACATGAACGAACAAGTCCACTGGGCAGCCGGAGCGCGATTGCCGATCGTCATGTGCGTGGTCAACCGCGGTATCGGCGCGCCGTGGACCATATGGAACGACCATCAAGATTCGATCTCCCAAAGGGACGCGGGTTGGATTCAAGTGTATGCCTGCGATCATCAGCAGATCATCGATATGGTCATCCAGGCCTTCTTGCTGGCCGAGACGGTAAGCATTCCCGTGATGGTCTGCTACGACGGCTACCTGCTCTCGCATACGTACATGCCCTTTGATGTTCCGGAGGCTGCTGCGGTGGACCGATTTCTCCCGCCCTTCAAACCCGTGTATGCGCTCGATCCGCGACAACCGGCCAATCTGAACACGGTGACCCTGCCGGATATCAGACCGGACATTCGCGGGGATCTCGCGCCCGGCTACATGGAAATCCGGCATAATCTTCATGTCGATCTTCGGCAGGCCATCGAGATAGTTGCGGAGATCGATGAAAGATTCAAAGATACCTTCGGACGGGGCGGCTGCCCGCACGTCGAGCCCTACTGCTGCGATGACGCCGATGTTATCGCCGTTTGTCTCGGCTCTCTCTCGTATCAGCTCCGGGATGTGGTCGATATGCTGCGACAGGAAGGGTTCAAGGCGGGCGTGTGCGGTATCCGTCTTTACCGGCCGTTTCCGGACGAGGCCGTTCGCGATACCCTGGCCAAGGCAAAGGGGATCGTCGTTTTTGAAAAGGCCTTGAGTTACGGAAACGAGGGAGCCCTGTACGGCGATATCAAATCGGCCCTCTATCGGTGCGATTGCAGGCCCTTTGTTCGCAACTATATCCTGGGGCTGGGAGGAAGGGACATCAGAACGGCCGATCTGCTGGCGGCCTTCCGCGCCTCCTGTACCGCGACCGGATATGAAACCGATGTCCCTGAGTGGATCGGCTTGAAGCTTTAAAATACTATTCGATCACCGGATGAACAAACATCCGATTTAAGGTCTGTCCCGACAAGGAAAAACTAGATGAGCGCAAAGACGACAATACTCACTCTCCCCGAAGAAGAACTGGTTCATCCGGGCCATCGGGCCTGCGCCGGCTGCGGGCTCAGCATTTTATACCGCTTCGGTCTCAAGGCCCTTGGCCGGGATACCATTCTTGTCGTGCCGCCGAGCTGCCTCACGGTTTTGCAAGGCCTGTATCCTATTGCCGCCACCCAGCTGCCCTGTCTGAACGTCACGTTTGCCTCCACCGCCGCCGCCGCAACCGGCATCATTGCCGCACTCAAGGTCCGGGGCAAGGAGGACATCACCGTGGCTGCCTGGGCCGGAGACGGGGGGACCAGCGATATCGGCATTCAGGCGCTCTCCGGCGCCTGCGAGAGGGGCGACAACTTTATCTTTATCTGCTACGACAACGAGGCTTACATGAATACCGGCGTGCAACGCTCCGGCACCACCCCGCAAGGCGTCATTACCACGACCACGCCCATCCACGGCAAGCCCCAGCAGAAGAAGGATATGCCCGCCATCATGGCCGCCCACACCATCAGCTACGTCGCAACCGGATCGGCTGCCTATCCCCTCGATGTGTATGATAAGATCAAAAAGGCAAAAACCATCGAGGGACCGAAGTACATTCACCTTCATACGCCCTGCCCCCCGGGCTGGGGATTCGATACGCGATATACCGTCAAGGTCGGCCGGCTTGCCGTCGAGACCGGTCTCTTCGATCTCTATGAGATCGAGCACGGGGTTTTTCGCTTAACCGGGGCGTCGAAAAAGCTCTTGGGGAAGGAACGCAAGCCGGTAGCGGCCTATTTTGAGACCCAGACCCGCTTTCGGGCATTGACGCGAGCGCGCATTTCCGCTATTCAGAGGCAGGTCGATGAAAAATGGGCGGGGTACGAAGCATAAAAAAATGCCCTTGCCGGGAACAATACGTACGTTAATCGGTACTATATCCCCTGCATTACCCGAATGCACTCCCATCGATCTAGGAAACGCGGCGTGAGAGAGAACAGTAACGCCAATAACAACACGTTACTCAACATCGAAGCTCTTTTGTCGATGGTGCAAGGAGGAGGGCGTTGACGAAGGGATCGGTCCTGGAGATCGTCGCCTACGGCGCCTGGAACGGCGGCCGGGTGGTAGACAATTCGGTATACGCCGACACGGGGATGACCTTTAAAGGCGGCATTCCGGTTACCCCCCGGACGATCGAAGAGCGTGTCGGTGTCCGCTCCCGTGTTGCCGCCCCTGCGGATGCGCGTATCGGTGTCGATGCGCTTCAAAACCTGCTCGATACGGCGGATATCGATCCCTCCCGCATAAAAATCGTGATCGGCGCCACCAATGTGGGCGAAGACATGGATGATCCCGGCCCCTTGGTAGGCTACCCGTACGCGCTTTTACAATCGTACGCCCCCCAGGCCCTTGTATTCGATCTGTATGCCGGTTGTTCCGGCTTCAACGTTTCGGTGGAGCTTATCTTCATGTTGGCTCTGACCGGCAGGCTTCAGCAAAACGATTTGGCGATCATCGTGGGCGCGGAAAATGTCCATCGCGCCAAACCGTTTCGCCCGGATGATACCGCCAACATCATCTTCGGCGATGACGCCATGGCCACCGCCCTTGCAGCCACGGCGACGCTAACCCCGCAGGGCCGCCATTGGATCGAAGCTGAAACCGAAGGTACCATACAGGGCGATTACGCCGACGCTATTGCCCGTACGATACATCGACTGATCGGCAGCGCACATCTTGACGGCATCATCATCGATAATCAGCTGGGACAACTGATTTACCGGGTGCCGGCCCTGGCCGCCCGGGTCCAGCACGCGCTCGTGCTCTTGCAGCATCCCGAAACCAGGGAGCGCCAGACCTTTGATCGTTTTAAAGATGCGCTCGACTTTTATGACCGGGAGGTACAATCGTTTGCCTTCGACATCATGACCATGACGGCGGATGCGGCGCACGTCAATGATATCGTCAAGGCCTATATATGCTCGGGGCGCCAAAAATCCGTAGCGGCGGTGTATATGGGCCGAGATAATCGGCTGGTGGTGCGCCTGCATCGCGGGGATGGATTCGCTTGCGCGATTCCGGAAAAAGGCATTGTGGATGCCCACACGCGCACCCATGGCTGTTTCGGCAACTACATCTATGCGATAAAAGAGAACAACCGGGTCTGGGGTCAAATGGACGGCAAAGGGGTTTTCTTGTATGCCACGCAGGGCGCCAACACCCACTTTTCCCATTTATTGAGAAGAAATCATTTGACCCTCGACGATATCGAGCTTTTGATAGAGCACCAGGCCAATTTTGCCATGATTCCCCTGACCTTGGACCAGCTTATCGACGGCGATAGACCGGATAAAAAGCAGGCCGTTGCCGATTTTGTGGAAAATCGAATGATCATCAATATCCATAACCGCGGCAATTGCTCGGTGGTGTGCATGCCGCGGTTGCCGTACGATCTGCAACGGGGAGCCCTGCAGCCGGACACCCTCCAGGGTTTCCGTATCAACGGCAATATACAGCGACTCAAGGATGCCAAGATCATCCTCAGCGATTCGGTGGGCGCCGGGATGTCGCGCAGCTCCTTCCTGCAGCGCCTGTAAGGGCATACACCATGATAAAGAGGGGCTGGTGCAGAGGATACTCAATAAAATAAAGCAATGAAAGTCCCACACTGTATCGCAAGGCGATACATCCCGTCATTTATATCTTTATAGAGAGTGGGAGGGGACTTTTTGTATGGAAATCAAAATGATGGCCCCACACCTTCCTGCTCCTTAAATTTTAAGTCTAAGGAAAGCAGGATGTCGCAATGCGACACATTATGATTTTTGTGGACAACGGGGTCCCACATAACGGGAGATGTCGCAAAGCGACAGTGGGGGAGGGAGGGTGTCGTTACACGACATCCCCACTATTATATATAAAAATATCTAAGCAAAAAAGTGTCACTTTTCCCGCTTCGGGATCCCGTCGTCCCTAATTCTATATTGAAGAGCGGGAGTGACATCCCCTCAATTATAGATTATCTATAATTAGGTGGGGGAGAAGGGGAGAGAGAAACCATGCCTGAACTCGTTACAATCAAAATCAAAGATC
>MGQS01000103.1:34178-38610 GCA_001797905.1 Deltaproteobacteria bacterium RBG_16_54_11
GGACAAATATAATGCCCTGAATCCGCAGATGTTTAAGGCCATCATCGAAGCGGGGAAGGCCGTTGCTCAAGACACCTCTATCCGCGCCGTGGTGCTTTCCGGGGAAGGACGCGGTTTCTGCGCGGGGCTTGATTTTCAGGGGTTTATCGAGATGGGCAAAAGCAAAGACGGCGGCATCGACATCTTACAGAGGACGGAAGGCAGCCCCGCCAACACGGCGCAGATGCCCGGGTATATATGGAAGCAGGTGCCTGTGCCGGTGATCGCGGCGGTGCACGGCGTGGCCTTCGGCGGCGGCCTGCAGATTGCGCTCGGGGCGGACATCCGTTTGGCAGCACCCGGGACCCGCTTGTCGGTGATGGAGATCACCTGGGGCATTATACCCGACATGTCCATCACGCAGACGCTGCGCGATCTGGTGCGCCTCGATATCGCCAAGGAGCTGACCTTTACCGGCAGGATCGTGGAGGCAGCGGAGGCGGCCCGGCTCGGGCTGGTCACGCGCGTCTGCGACGACCCGCTTGCCGAGGCGCATAAACTGGCCGGCGAGATCGCCGCCCGATCCCCCCATGCCGTTGCCGCGGCGAAACAGCTGCTCGAAACCGCCTGGCACAGCAGCGCCGAAGAGGGGCTTAAACTGGAAGAATCCCTGCAGCGCACCTTAATAGGAACGCCAAACCAGATGGAGGCGGCAACCGCCAATTTCGAGAAGCGGACGCCCAAATTCGCTGAACGCGAATGATGGGATTCAATAAAATAGGCGAGGCAGTAAAAAAATTTACAAGGAGGAGAGATATGAACAGACACGGATTTACAAGGGGTTCCTTAGTAGCCATCCTCGGTATCTTGCTTATGCTGACTGGCGCGGCAGCCTCGTGGGCAAAGGTAACGCCGCCCGGCATGATCAACACGGTGCGGGGACCGATTTCGCCGGACAAGCTGGGCACAACGCTTATGCACGAACACTTCACCTTCGCCTACCCGGGCTGGTTTGCGGATGCGACCATCGCGCCTGAGGATTACAAGGCCGCACTGAAAACCAACCTCGGCGTCATCAAGGCGGCGAAGGCCGTGGGTATTAAAACCATCGTCGATGCCACGCCCAATGACGTGGGAGGCCGCAGCCCGGAGCTCTACAAAAAGCTGGCCAAGAAGACGGGCATCAATATCATCTGCTCCACCGGCCTCTATACCGAGCACGAAGGATCTCCGGCCTATTGGAAGACGCGGGTAATCTGGGGCGCTGACATCTCCAAGATGATAGCCGAACTCTTTATCAAAGAGATCACCGAGGGCATCGGCGAGAGCGGCGTCAAGGCGGGGGTGATCAAGGTCGGCACCGGGGGCGAGATAACGCCCTATGAGGCAAGTGTCCTGAAGGCCGCGGTTATGGCCCAAAAGGCCACGGGCGTGCCCATCATCACCCACACGGACGGTCCTACCGGCGGGGTCGAGCAGGCCGAATTGTTCATCAAAGAGGGTGCCGATCTGAAAAAGGTCATGATAGGCCACGTGTCCAATTCCAGGGACATCGAATACCACAAGGCGATCCTCGCGCAGGGGGTATACATCGGCTTCGACCGTATCGGCCTGGACATCATCACGCCGTATGATGTCAACGTACAAAATGTCGCCGAACTCTGCAAGCTGGGGTATGCCAACAAGATCATCCTCTCCCACGACACGGTCAACTTCTGGTTAGGCCGGCAGATCACAGTGCCGGAAAAGGCCATGCCCTTATTTGCCAATTGGCGTATCGACTCCATATCGACGCGCTTCATACCGGCACTCAAAAAACTCGGCGTTACGGACGCGCAGATCAAGACCATGATGGTGGATAACCCCAGGAATCTTTTTCTGGGCAAGTAACTGTTTAGAAAATAGGTTTCAAATCCCCCCTCACCCCCCTTTAGCAAAGGGGGGAAGGGGGGATTGCCAATTTTCCCCGCCACGGCGGGATTCCCGTAGGTGACCCTTTGGCCAGCGCTCGGCCTATTTCTTAAACCCCTTCAGCCTTTCATCGGTATCGGCGATCGTAAACTCGCTGCCGAATTCGAGATCGAGGCTCTCATCCAGCGTCATTGCCTCGTTGGTATTATAGAGGTGCTTGTAGGCAGCGATCGACTGCGGGCTGTTGCCCATGATCTTTTTCGCCATGGTCTCGAGTGCTTCTTCCAGCTTATCGGCGGGGCAGGCCAGGTTGATGAGCCCGATGCGCTCGGCCTCCCGGCCGGTGATGGCATCGGCGGTGAAGGAGAGCTCCTTGGCCTTGAGGAACCCCACCCGGCGCGGCAGCCTGGCGCTCATGCCCCAGGTCGGCCTCAATCCCCATTTGGCATGCGTATCCCCGATCTTGGCGTTCTCCGAGGCGATCGCCAAATCGCAGGCCAGCATGATCTCCACGGCGCCGGTGAAGCAGAACCCGTTGACCAGAGCGATGACGACCTTGGGCACCGAGCGGATGGCGTCGATCAGCTCCCTGGCGGGTATGTCCAGGATATCGCCGACCTTGCCCCCCGCCAGCGTCCAATCGCCCAGCGCCTTGAGGTCCACCCCGGCGCAGAATGCCTTGCCCGCTCCGGTGAGCACGATGGCCCGTGTCTCCTGTGCCTTTCCGGCTTCGAGCACCGCGGCTGTCATCTCCTTGAGCATGGTGGGTGTGATTGCGTTCATGGCCTCTGGCCGGTTCATCGTGATCCTGGCGATGCCGCCTTCTGTCTGGTAGAGAATCGTCTCGTATGCCATTGATGCGCTCCTTCAATTAGGTTGATAAGCCTGTCGTTAGTGCAAGCCTGTAAAACAGCAGTACTATATCACATCCGGTACGCGCTGAACCAGGGGCATGATGCAGGGCTCATCCAATTATTGCCGCCGATGCCCGGCGGTAACAGGTATACTCTCATACGATTCATCGACATCGGGCATGGTTACCAGGTCCGTGGTTAACAGCTTCCCATACACAGGGTGGTCCTGCCAGCCATCGATATGCGCGGCCCGCTTGGCTGCCGCCTTCAGCTTATCCCAATCGGCGCTCCCGTACAGGAACATCTCTTGAGCGGCCATCGACCCCTCGCCATGTATGGTGTCTATCTGCCAATAGTTGCCGGTCATGTCCTTGATGAGCCTCATGATACGGATCCTCTGTTCGGTCGGTACGCCGTCCTTTGCCCCCAGATATTTTTCAAGGTACGGCTTGATCTCGGGGTTCTTCCAATCGCGGTACGTCGGGACCGTCGTCGAGAGGCCTCCGGCGATATCCTGCATATGCTGACACATCTGGTGAAAATTGCTGGCGAAGGTATACTTGGCCGAGTTGATGGTCATCCTGTCGGGCATCACCACGTCGTTGCCGAATTCCGTGACAGGCTCAAGGCAGGCCGCCTTGCTGAGCTGCGTTACCATCTGTGTAATCATGGCCATCCAGGCAAGCTTGTTCCGGATGTGGTTGTGCTGCTCGATCCCGTTGTATTCGGCTATCAGGGCCGCGGCCCCTGTCATGGCCTCCAGCTTCCCCACCATCTTGCAGGTGCCGAAGAGGCGATGATAACTGGCAAAGGCATACGCCAGGGTGCGCGAAAATTGCCATTCACCGCACATAAAAACCCTTTCCCAGGGCACAAAGACATCGTCAAAGACGATGAGGCACTCGGTGGGCTGCATCGCGCTGGTCCTCGGATAATCGAACCGCCCTTCCTCCCCGTACGTCCTCGACACCGGCTCGACGGCGAGCAGCTTAATGCCGGGCGTATTAAGAGGCACGGCAAATGCCAGCGCATAATCCTTGTCGTCCTCGCCATGGGTGCGGCAGGGAGAGCAGAGCACCTCATTGGCGCAGGGGGTGGCGCTGATGTGCACCTTCGCCCCTCTCACGACGATGCCGTCCTTCTGTCTGTCGACGATACGCAGGTAATAATCCCGGTGTTGCTTCTGCCTCGAAGGATGCAGGCTCCTGTCCCCCTTTACGTCCGTGATGGCGCCGGTAATGCCGAGGTCCTGCTTCTGGAGCAGCTTCCGGTAAGCTTCCACGCGTTCGGTATAGTGCGTCCCAATCTCCTTATCCATGACATTCGCCGTGACGGTAAAGGCGGCGAGGGCATCGGCGCCCATGCAATGGAGGAGAACCCCCCCGCCGGTTCTCATGCCGACGATAAAACATTCCCTCCTCCGCAAAAGGTCTTCGGCTGTTTTCGGGGCGGTCAGCAGAAAATTGACGTCCTCTCCTTCCCCGTTCTGCGTCACAAAGAGATCGCGGTAATCGGGGTGGTTCGGCAGGACATAATCCATGGCAGCCCCCTTGATTATGCTGCTGAGGGTAGGGTGGGTGCGCACGTCAGCCACCTTTTCACCCAGGCACCAGATCTCCCGTCCGTCATTGAGACTATCGAGATACTCTTTCACCGTCCTAATCATCGTTCAATCTCCTTTTTTTGTT
>MGQS01000103.1:38778-39312 GCA_001797905.1 Deltaproteobacteria bacterium RBG_16_54_11
ATATAAACGGGGCAAAACCTCGAGGAGTTGTTGAAAAGGTGACCTTCCATAGGCTGCCCAGAAATGTTGAGATTGCTGCTTACGGGGGGCATCGAAATCACGCCACGCAGGATGAGAGAAAGCCCGCGAAGCACGGGACAGATGGGCGTTTTTCAACGGGCCCTAAAGACTCGGCCCCCTTCTTTCCTAGGCCTTTCTCATTTCTTCTGCACGCTGCGCACATAGGAGCACATATAAGCGGGCAGGGGGGAGAGCAGATCCTTGAGCAGGACCGTCGCTTCCTCTATCGCCTTGTCTCCTCCCTTCTCCTTCATTCTGGCGACGATCTCCCCCAGCTCCGGGCTCGTGCCGAGCTCGAAGGCCGGGTCGGAGACAAGGCGCGCGGGCATGGTTTCCTCAACGACCCGGTCCGTCCTTTCGGCAAGGGCGTTGCTCCGGGCGGAGATGACATCACGCGGGGTGCGGTCGGTCCAGGCAGGGCATTCCCCTGTTGCACGCAGGGTCATGAAGACCGGGTAGCGGGCGTCCTTTTCG
>MGQS01000103.1:39339-43231 GCA_001797905.1 Deltaproteobacteria bacterium RBG_16_54_11
TGAAACTTCTCCAAGGCCGTGTGCCGGTTGGAGAGGAGCTGGACGGCATCCGCCTTGGGCCCCTTGACCCCGATCATAGCCAGGGTATTGATCCAGAGCATGCGCCAGACGCTTGCGCCGGGCATCAGGGTGGTGTGATACGGCTGGGTGAGGTCCATGACGTAGTGCAGGCCTATGCCCATGAAGCGCCATCCCCAGTAGTAGTGTCCCGTCTGGAAGGCGATGCGCGAGAGGGTTTGATAGAGATGTATCCGGTATTCCGGGTAGGTCTGCTTCACGAAACCGGCTAGGGAGTTGGTGATCCACGCCTCATGGTAGAAGCCCATGTGAAACGGCGCCTGGCTGCCGTATTCCAGATGGGGGTTTCCAAAGGGCTGTTTGCCGAAACCGTAGATCCTGCCGAATGCGGTATCGTTGTCCGCATACAGGCCGATGTCGAGGCCGAAGTCCGGCTCGTCGGTGGCGGTGGTCACCACCGAGAGGGGCGACACCAAGGCCCCTTTACGCAGCCTCACGAACTGCCTCCCCTTCCAGTCGGAGGTATCCTTGAGCACGGTGAGGCGCTCCGGCGCTATGGGGATCATGCCGCGGGCATCCATGCCGGGCAGCAGCGCACGGTAGAGGACAAAGGGGGCAGCGGGGTTGATCCTGACGGCATGGCAGAACCGTCGCCGAATATCCTTGCGGTCTCCCGTGGCCTTGAAAGCCAAAGCCTGGGGCAAGGGCTTGTACCAGGCGAGGTTCTGCCTGGCCCAGGCCTCTTCCTGGGCGAGCGCGGCTGCCAGGCTCTTTTCCTCTGCCTTAAGGAAGACATCGAGCTCCTCCGCTTGCACGGCCTTTGCGTCGCGCACCTCCGGCAGCGCAGAGAGCGCCTGATACGAGATGAGGGGATGCTCTGTCCATGCGTACGCCGGAAGCGCCGGCGCGATGAAGAGCACACACAAAGAGACAAGAAAAACGATCCTTTTGCAGACCAGACATGCTCTCATGATTTCCCTCCTTTTGCCATATCCGGATAGTCATTGCTATTATATACCGCCTGCAAGCGAAAAAGAAGCCTGGGGGTTGGGCAGTCCCGCTCTGTCGCACAGCGACATCCCCTCATTAAGAATCTAAAGGTAGGGGAGAAGCGGGAAAAGCGGCAGTTAATGAGGGGGCATCCTACTCCTTGTATTGCTCAGAAAATAGACCAACCAAATCCCTCCCCACCTCCCTTAACAAAAAAGCCGAAGGTGGCTCTTTAGCCAAAAGGGTTACTGGCCAAGGGGCCACTGGCGAAAGAGCCACCTCCGGCTTCGGCTTCGGTTTAGCCAGAGGAGTTCTCCCCCTTTGGGAAAGGGGGAGCCAGGGGGATTTGCGGGCGACGCTCCGTCATGAAGAATTGCCTAGAAAATAAAACCTCTCGCTTTCCTCTCCCCGCTGGGGAGAGGATGAAGTCCCGCACTGTCGCACTGCGACATCCCATTATTCAGATTTTAATACAAAGTAGGGCGGGACGCTTTGCATAAATCACGGAATACGGGATGTGTCACCCAGTGACACAGTGAGGGGGAAACTATTCGAACGCAAACCACTGGCCAAAGGGCCACCTTCGGCCTCACCCCGGCCCTCTCCCGCCAGCATGAGAGGGAGGTTGCTATATTTTCATGGTTTGCGGGTGGCGCTCCGTTCCCCCAACCCCCCTTTTTCTAAAGGGGGGACAAAGGGGGGATTTGCGGATGATGAAATTGTCATGAGCTTGCTCTGGCATTGACTTTTGAGGGGGAAAGGGCATAATCTATCCGCTTTTTTAAGGCCGGGATCGGGATCAAGGTGTCGCAGGGTTCTCGTGCTATTATTTGGCTTGCCCATAATGAGATCGATCGATTATAATACTGACTCTTAAAGAAAGGGTTCCCTTTGGACATAGACCATGGATCAAGCGGCTCAGTTTCTCATTAAGCAAGGGTATATCGTCGTCTTTTTATTGGTGCTTTGTGAACAACTCGGCCTCCCGATTCCGGCTGTTCCGATATTGCTCGCCGCCGGCGCATTGGCCGGCATCGGAAAATTAAATATTGTGCTTGTTTTCAGTGTAGCCCTGCTGGCAGCGTTGTTAGGCGATCAAGTCTGGTACCAGCTTGGCCTCCGCCGCGGGGGTAGGGTTTTACCTTTCCTCTGCCGCATCTCCTTGAATCCTGATTCCTGCGTTCGGCGCACAAAAGGGATTTTCGCTCGCTATGGTCCCCACTCACTCCTCATCGCCAAGTTCATTCCGGGCATGAGTACGCTTGCACCCCCGCTGGCAGGGATCTTCCGCATGCGCCTTCTGCCCTTTCTTGCCTTTGACGGTCTCGGGGCCTTTATCTGGGCAGGTGTCTTTATTTTGCTGGGTTATCAGTTTGGCCACGAGATCGAAAAGCATGCCCTCAACGGCAGTGGGTTAAGCACGTGGATTTGGTTGGTTGTTCCCCTCGGGCTCGGCGCCTATCTCCTGTGGAGATATATTTGGCGGCAACGCTTTCTCCGCCGGCTGGCTATGGCGAGGATTACCCCGGAAGAACTGAAAGAGAAGCTCGATCTGGGCGAGGACATTCTCATTGTAGATCT
Organism: Deltaproteobacteria bacterium RBG_16_54_11; assembly: GCA_001797905.1. GTDB lineage: Bacteria > Desulfobacterota > B13-G15 > B13-G15 > RBG-16-54-18 > RBG-16-54-11. The sequence continues at coordinate 41,929 of MGQS01000103.1, forward strand.
GCGTGACGCCCTTGAATTTGAGATCGAGCCCCGCACCATCCCCGGCGCCCTTCGTCTTTCCGTGGAAGAGCTGGAGGAGCGCCATCATAAGATCCCCCGGGACCGTGAGATCGTCTTGTTCTGCACCTGACCCAATGAGGCCTCGAGCGCCCGGGCGGCGCTGTTATTAAGGCAGCAAGGGATTACGCAGATCCGGCCCCTTGCCGGAGGGCTTGAGGCCTGGGTTCAAAGGGCCTTCCCTATGGAAGCCCTCAGCCCCGGGCCATTATCGCCCGAGTGAGGGCAGCCTCCGCCGGGATGCGTGGGGCCGTGGGGCTCAGAGGATTTGCAAGGCATTGGATTTACTTTCCAGGGGAAAGGGGTATAATTGCCCTGTCTTGAGGCACGTGATGGGAACAAAGGCGATGTCAACGTGATACAGGGAAAGGGGAGTACGATGAGGTTTGATCTTTTTTCAATGAATAAAAGGGGTGCGATGAAGATCGTCAAGATCCTCGGTGTCTTTGTCCTTCTGGCAGTTGCCATGCTTACCAGCGCCTTCACCATTAAAGGCATTACGAGCGCGCGCGTGACCCCCGTCGTCAGGGTGGTCCGGGCGTATGCCCCGGCGGTGGTCAATATAAGGACGGAAAACGTCGTCGATCTAAAACAATATCCCGAGTGGGGGCGATACGGCGCGCAGCTTGACGCCTTTTTAAAAAGATTTTACGGGGAGATGTATTCCCAAGGCGTCTTGCAATACAAGAGCCTGGGCTCAGGGGTTATCCTGGGCAAGGACGGGCTCATCGTGACCAATGCGCATGTCGTGCAGAAGGCAACGCAGATCTACGTCGTTCTCAAGGACGGCGCCATATTGAAGGCGGAGGTCGTCAAGGTGAGTCAGGGTGACGATCTCGCCATCATCAAGGCGCAGCTTCCTTATCCGGTGAAGGAGGTAAGGTTTGCGAATATCGGGGACCTGATGATCGGGGAAACGGTCATCGCCATCGGAGATCCCCTTGGCCTGGAGAATTCCGTGACCGTCGGCGTGGTGAGCGGCAAGGACAGGGGATTCGCAAGCCAGGTGTGCGAGTACACGTGTTCGGGTTTAATACAGACGGATGCCTCCATCAACCCCGGCAACAGCGGCGGCGCCCTCTTGAACCTCGACGGGGAGCTGGTCGGCATCAACGTGGCGGTCGTGCAGGATGCCCAGAACATCGGCTTCGCGATACCTGCGGTAAAGATCACCAGGCTGCTGGAAGAGCTGGAATAGTCCCACACTGTTACGCAACGCGAAACATCCCATCATTTATATCTTCAT
>MGQS01000104.1:0-2737 GCA_001797905.1 Deltaproteobacteria bacterium RBG_16_54_11
AGTTATGGGGGCTGGGTGTGTTATGAGCATACTAGATCGTGAACAACCCGATGGCGCGATCTCCGGGGCGGAGAGGCCCGGCAGCCCCCGCCAGTATTCTCTTTATCATTGGGACGGAGAGAAATTGATATTTATTAAAAAGGTATTGCAACCCCATATGCCTATAAATTGTTGGTGGTATGTAGGCAATAGTGGACTGGGATTTTTGGGGATATATATGGATGCGAAAACCGAGAAGGAATATAAAAAATATCGGATGATTGATGAAGCACTCCGCGAGGCCACGGGAGAAAAGGTATTGCCGAGGAAAGAGAGGGGGGAAGATGGGGAAGATTGCTAGAATAGAAGGACATCACAGAAGGCCAGCACAAAGGAGGATTTATGGTACACCCTCTTACCAGGAATAAGCGAGCGGGGCGTAGGGCTTCAAAAGAAATTTGTGATTATTTAGGTTTTATATATTTGGATCCCATAGGGCAGGAAGATGGCCGAAAAGAACCGTATACCCTTGAAAGCAAGCGTGTGAAGCGGACGCCATTGACCAAGATATTTGCTCAGGCAGAGGCCAACACGCCATCGGGGTGGATCTCGCTCGTGTCGATCAGGCCGCATGATACGAACGTGAGGGATGCCTTTGTCGTGCTGCGGGCGGCTGATTTTAAGAACCTGTTGGAGCAGGTAGAAGAGAATGATGAACACTATAGTGGGAAAACCGCGGGAGATGTCGTAGACGAGCAACGGCAATTCAATAAATCCATGAGGCGATTTGTGGATATGAAGCGGTTGCGAGAGAAGGGGGCGATATGAACCTTTATCAATGCGATGACTGTGGGAAGCAAGAGATCTGGCCACCCAAAATTATGATTAAGGGATATGTGCCAGAAGATAAGGGGGGCATCTTGATCCCCGATCAATTTCACGAATATCACTTTTGTTCGAGGGAATGCTTTGAGAAGTGGATAGGTGTGGCTATCTGGCCGAAGACGTTGGTTTGCCGAGAATGTGGATGGAAACCGACGCCAGGGGTGATGATTAAATGCGATGACATTCGCAGAGGGCCGTTTTATTGCCCCGATTGTGGGAAATCGATGGGGAAAGGGACATAGCTATGGCTGTCGAGGGATGCACACATCGAACCTGGCCACGGGTGGCAGCGAGGCTTGGATGCTGCGTCAAGACCGCGAAGAAACGGGTGAAACTATATAAGATTCCTGTGATGAGAATCAATGGGCAGGTAGAGCTTGATGAGGTGGTATATCAAGAATATCTCTTGCGAAGGGGGGAAAGCGCGGAAACAAGCGAAAGCGAAGGGAGAAAATGGAATTTACCCTAGAATTCCCCTAATATTTCCTAGTTGACATAAGGAATAGGACATTTTATGATATAGCATGGTTGAGAATAATGGAGTGAAGGAAATAACGCCATCGGATGGCAAGATTGCTGCTGATGGCGTTTTTGCGTCTAATAATGATCTCCTTGATAAACTCAAGTTTGATAAGTGTACAAGATTTATAAAGCTCATTGATCTCTCGAAAGCGGAGAAAACCTTTGTCACAAAAGCGGGGTCGGTTGTTACTGCCCCCGATCATTTCATCCAGTTAAATGCGGTCAAGGAATTGTGCAAGCTGGCTGGTGACTATCCGGCAGAGAAGTTTGATATTATGGGTGGTAACATCACTGTGATCTCTAAGATCGAGCGAGACTCAAAACCGGGAGAATTTAAGGATGCAAGTGCAGATAGCTCCCCAGCAGACGATCGAACATAGTTACACGCCGCAGGAAAAGCAAGCGAGTATGCATCGCTGCCCGGCGCGTGAAATCCTTTATGGTGGGGCAAAGGGTGGGGGGAAATCGTGGGCCTTGAGGCATGAGGGGTTTGATTGGTGTTTGAGAGTGCCGGGGATTGAGGTATATCTCTTCCGCCGGACATACCCGGAGCTTTGGGATAATCATATCAAATACGCTTTGTCTGAGTTTAAGGATATCGCAGAGTACAACCAAAAACACAACGTCTTTGGATTCCGCAATGGGTCCTACTATCACATGGCTTATGCCCAGCATGAGCGCGATGTACTCAAGTATCAAGGGCGAGCGATCAATGTGTTGCTCATAGATCAAGTAGAGCAGTGGACGCGGTGGATGTACGAGCAACTTATGTCGTGCGTACGGCTTAACATTGATGTGCCGCTGGAATATAAGCATTTGCTCCCGCGCGTTGTCAATTCCGGGAATCCTGGTGATGTCGGCCATGCCTGGAATAAGTCGCGCTGGGTGAAGCCCGACGGAAAGTATATGCCGATGACGATATGGCAGCCGCAAGAGAGGGGAGCTATGTCGCGATGTTTTATACCAGCGAAAGTGGATGATAACCCCCGCATGGTAGAAACAGACCCGCAATACAGCGAGCGGCTGGAAAATCTACCTCCAGCACTCAAGAGGGCATACAAGGATGGAGATTATGATGTGTTTGCTGGGCAGGTGTTTGATATCCTACGGCCCGATATACACCAGATCAAACAGTTCCACGTCCCTGATTCATGGGAATTGTTCCGGGCGATGGATTGGGGGCACGCACAACCGTTTTCTTATGGTTTGTATGCCGTAGATTTTAATGCTCGTCTCTATCGCATCCGTGAGTGGTACGGTTGGAACGGCAACGCCAACGAGGGAATTAAGATGGACCCCGAGGAAGTGGCGGATGGCATCTTGCAGATCGAGCAGGAGTTCGCGGGCAGAG
>MGQS01000104.1:2756-3776 GCA_001797905.1 Deltaproteobacteria bacterium RBG_16_54_11
GTTCAACACAACAGGAGGCAAGTCGATTGCGGAACGAATGGCTGCCAAGAGGGTAGTGTTTGTAATGGGCGATGAGAATCCTGCCAATGGTCTCATCGAGACTTATACGCGACTCAATCAAACGTTGCATGGTGGGACGCCGATGCTACTCACAATGCAGGGGCACGATAAGCATTTTTGGCGGCTCATGCCGGAGATGATTGCCGACGACCAGAGACCTGAGATCGTGGGCAAAGACCAGGAAGAGCATCTTTACGAGGAGGTGCGGCTGGCTTGCATGTATCGTGCATTGCGGCCTGCGAAAAAAGAAGAAATCTGCCGGCGGCAACAAGCGGAGGAATACCCACAACTCGACCCGGAGGCTGGTTGGTGAGCCTCTTTAAGATGATAGCGGCGAGCAAGACGGCTGAGGCCGAAAAGATGGTGAGCCCGCGCGAAAATAAGTGCGGCAAGTGCCCGCATGATGGGACGCAGACGAGTAGGGATGAGGATTCCGGTTATTGTTACTGCCCGAAGTGCCAGCAGATGTTTTCACCGGCGGGGACGAGATGACCGAGGCCGAGATAACAACGCGCATCCTTGCGACCACGCGGAGCTTCCAATGCCCGCATGCCCGCCGATTTTGATTATGGGATTATCCCCACTATTATTCGGTTGGCTTATTGCTCTGGCAGCGGGGTTTCTCGGAGCGATAGTAGGATTGCTTGCCGGGCTGGAGATAAATATTGATGCAAGGCATAAAAACTTAAAAGCAATAATCAAGAAACTGAAAAAGGAGACTGCAATGTTTGGGTTGGGAAAAAAGAAACAGAAAGTGGAGGAAGAATTTGCAGCGACGATTGATGATCTCAAAATTAAATATGCGAAATATGGTGATCTGATTGAAAGGACGACCAATATCATTGAGGGAATGAGCCCAGCCTTACGGAAGGAATATCTGACTGCCCTGAAGAAGGTGGTCAAGTGAAACTCTTTGCGAAAAAAGTAAAAGAACCTGAACCAATTTGCGTTCTTGTTAAG
>MGQS01000104.1:3852-4568 GCA_001797905.1 Deltaproteobacteria bacterium RBG_16_54_11
GCCCCCCTCTCAAGTATCATGATGAAGTAATCGCGATGGTTCCGAACTGGGAGAAGAAGTGAGATGGTGGATGCCAGCACTCCCTTTTATCATCCCCATGTTTATCGGGGTAGGATACTTCCTATGGCGCGCAATAAAGACTGGGAAACGAAGCCAAAGAACATCACCGAGGTCATAACGGAGAATGCGAGGTTCGCGTATGCTCTGGAGGCGGCGTACAAGATCATCCAAAACTTGCCCAAGGACGTGCGGCAAGCATTTCTGAGGGCGTGTGAGGATATAAAGTAAAAGGAGGTGATTACATGAACTTGAAGAATTGGTTAAAGGGTTTTCTTTCGGCTGTGATAGGTGCGGCGGCAAACGGCGTGACGGTGATGATCGTCGATCCGGTCGGCTTTAACTTGGCCGAAGGATTCACCAAGGTCATGGCAGTTGCTCTCGTTTCTGCCATAGTCGCAGCGGCAATGTATCTTAAACAGTCCCCACTACCAAACGGCGGGGAATAACAACAGGAGGAACCGATGAAGAGAAATAGAATACTTTTAAGCATCTTGATCGTGGCGATATTGGTAGTGGCGGTCGGGTGTGCGGGAACCATCAAGGCTTCCTATGTCACCCTGACCACAACGAAGAACCTTTACATCCTGGCTAAGCAGGTCTGCAACGATCTCTATGATAACGGGAAGATCACCGAGGATCAGAGGGTGGAGATCAAC
>MGQS01000104.1:4574-4915 GCA_001797905.1 Deltaproteobacteria bacterium RBG_16_54_11
GCGCAGGTTTATCGTGAGGCGCAGAACGCGGCCTCGGATGCCCTTGAGGTCTATGCGGTTTCAAGCACGGTGCAGAACAAGGAGCAGTTGAAGGTGGCCATCGCATTGGCAGGTGAGAAATGGGCGCAGGTGGCGAAGGTAATCAATGCTATTAAGCCCGGCTCGGTGCCGACTACTTACGGGGAGGTGAAACCATGAACCCAGCACAGATACAGTTGATACTTTATATCGTGGGATTGTGTTTCAAGTACGGCCCCCAGGTCATTGACCTCATCTCAGAGTTTGTCGAATCTCTGGGGCTTGCCCCGGAGGAGATTACCCTTGAGATGATTAAGGGTCTG
>MGQS01000104.1:4943-7771 GCA_001797905.1 Deltaproteobacteria bacterium RBG_16_54_11
AGAAACAGCCAGACGTGGCAGGTGAACCCGTTTAAGAATCCCTAAACCCTCCTTCTTTGGTGTGGGGACGGAGGGGGGCTGGTACAGGCTGGCTCCCCTCCAACAAAAAGAGTTGACGATGGCTTACGATGACCTAAAAAAAGAGATTATTGATACCCAATACGCAACCCTCAAGACGCAGAGAAAGAATCTCCTTGAGGATCAAATGCAAGCCTCTTTCGATGCGTTTAAGGGTAAGTATGATTCCGACCAACTTACAAAGTGGACAGCATCAGAAATGACCAAATGGCGGTCAAAGGTTTTTGTCCGCGCGACGAAAATGAAAGTAGTGAGCGCAGTTGCATCGATCGAAGATATTGTATTACAGGGGGGATCTTTGCCGTGGGATATACACCCGACCGCGCAACCACAAACAACGATGCCGTTCCTGCTCGATGAGAAAACAATCGAGAAGCGTTGCGAGAACATGCGGAAGAAGATAAAGGATACGATCCAGGAAACGAATGCAGTTAGGCCATTTACCAATTCGATTACCGAACAGGCAATCTACGGCTGGTCTTGGCTGAAATTTCCGGTATTGAAAAAATATGAGCGCATTAAATTCACGGCAAAATTACCCCAGGTCCCATTCATTTATCCCGATATGGATTTGGCAGAATATATGCGCTATTTTCCATCAGTCGAGAAATTTTGGCTGCCGTCGATGTCGCATCCTTCAGTATGGGATGTTTTTTGGGACTTGGAAGATTTTGATCCGCAAGGAGGACAGGCAATTATTCAAAGGATTCCCGTCACGCCCGGCATGTTACGGGCTATTACCGAAGAAAAACCCGCATTCTATGATAAGGCGGCAGTGAATACCGTTATCGACAAATTCAAAGATGCTTCCGGCGCAAAAGAAGGAGTGAATCCTTATTTAAAGGATTTAACAGAACTGAAAAGGGGAATCGAAATAATTGAATATTCTGGACGCGTTGACAAAAGTCTCTTGAAAAAAGCAGGGGTAGAGACGAGCGACCGGCAAGGGAATGAAAGGGAAATCCTCTGTGCCTTGGCGGGGGCTGGGGGAGAATATTTTATGATTAGACCGCCCAAGGAAAATAGATTGCCGATGAAAAGAAGGCCCTTATGGATATCGCGGTGGGAGTACGGGGTGCATGAGCCTGGGGGGATAGGCATCCCCGAGAACATGAAAGATGCACAGCAGATGATAAATTCCGCGTATCGCAGATTGATCGACAATAAGTCGCTTGCCGGTAATTTAATGCTTGCGGGTAAATCTTCTAACCTCGCGCCCGGGGTATCCCCTAATCCGTCACCGGGTAAATGGATAGAGCTTGCCGAGCATGTGCAGGATGTGAGATCTGCGCTGCAATGGTTTTCCCCCCCTGATATCAGCGATGGCTTAATTGATCTCATTAACCTTGCAGAACGGTTTGCTGACGAGGAAGCTAATCTTCCCAAAATTCTTCAGGGTGAGACGGCGCAGTATCAACCTAAGACGGCATTTGAAATGGCTCAACTTTTGAAAAGTGCAAACAAGACCTTGAGCAAGGTTATTCGCAACAAGGATTCGGAGCATATCGAGCCCTATATCCAGTCTCTTTATGTTTATTTTATGATTGCCGATACCGACGAAAATATCAAAGGAGATTACGCTTGCCATGCTACGGGTTTTAATTCTTTCATGGACAAGCAGGTAAGGGCAACGAGTCTGCTCAATCTGCTTACATTCGCGCTTGCAAACAAAATCACTGCGTTCATGACAGAAATACCTGCTTTATATCGGGAGGTTTTCAAGACTCAGGATGCGGAGCGCTTCGTTAAAAGCAAAGACAAAATTGATGAGCAAGGCGACATGCTTTTGCAGATGTTGACGGCAAATGCCCAAGTGCAGGCGGGAGTAATGCAACCAGGCGAAGGTGCGCTGTAAGAAGAGAGAATGGCAGCATGATAGAAAAAATTTTAGAGTTGCCGAGGCCGGGAAAGGACGAAGCGGAGATATTGTTTCTTTATAACCAGGATAGCCATTGGAAAATAGTCGAAGGCTATCTCAAACGATGCCTAGCGCATATTGGAGAAGAGTTAGGCAAAACAGAAAACACGAGGGACTTTGACATGGCGCTCAAGGGGATCAAGGCTGGATTCGATCACATCATAGGATTACCTGAGCAAGCAGGGAAAATTTTACATCCAACAAAGGAGGATATACCAGATGAACTTTAAAAGTAAACTTTTAGCCTTAGTTGCGATTCTGTTTTTTGTAATCGCAGGGACCGCATCAGCAAGAACAGAATACGATGATATCTTGTTCAATGGCTATTGTACCTTTGACCAAGATATAACCCTCAATAAGAGCATAACCTTAAACGGCACGACATACACCAGTTTGTCTCCGAGTGCATGGGACGACCTGACATCACCCGACGCGAATAAGACCCATGCCTTCACTACTTATACTAGTATCTTCACGGGGACTTCGACCGCAGCCGACCAGTGGAACTTCCAAGGGCTAGGGGCTTTCGGTGATGTGTCGATAATGAGGATCGAGCAGAAGACCGGCAACCCGACCAATGGAACGGTGCTTGAAGTAATTTCTGCCGATGCAGATGCCGACCCTTTATTGATAACAGCGGCAGGGGCAACTTCTTTACAGGTCTATGGCAGCGGCAACGTCGACATCGCGGGTGGCACGGGCACGATTGATTACACCGATTTTGATGTATCGGCAGATGGTGCGGTAACGCTTGCCGGCGATCTTGGGGGTACAATGATTACCCTGACTCCCTCGGCTGCGGCAGTCGGCATAGACGCCTCGAATGCAACAA
>MGQS01000105.1:0-10226 GCA_001797905.1 Deltaproteobacteria bacterium RBG_16_54_11
TCCGAGGCCATCCAGTACCGGACCCTGGACAGGGGGGTCCTGTGATCCTGCCTGATACGATGAAGGCGATCATCTTCGATTGGGGCGGGGTACTCTGTGAAGAAACGGCGCTCGGCCTGATCTCCTATTTTTCAAAGGCACTCGGCGTGGCCCCGGAAGCGCTGGTCGGCGCCTTCAGGCCATTTCTGGCGGCATTCCAAAAGGGGGAGATATCGGAGGATAACCTGTGGGAGGGGATGGCCACTACCCTGGGGATAGAGCGCCTCCATAACCCGTCCTTGTGGGGGGATGCCTTGCGCGCCATCTACGTCCCTAAAAAGGAGATGTTTGTCCTGGCCTCCCGGCTCAAGGAGAAGGGGTACACGGTGGGGCTGCTCTCCAACGCAGAGATGGCGGCGATGGACTTCTTCTAATGAGCAGGGGTACGCGATGTTCGATGCCGCCGTCTTCTCCTGTGCAGAGGGGACGAGGAAGCCGGAACAAAAGATATACGAGATAGCCTTGGAGCGATTGGGGGTTAAACCGCACGAGGCTGTTTTTATCGACGACAGGGTCGATTTTATCGCGGGTGCGAAAAAGCTCGGCATCCATACGATCCTGTTCAAGGATCCTGAACAGGTGAAACAAGAGCTCGCTTCTTTTGCGATATCGCTCGAATAAGGCAACAAGCGATTACCTGAGAACTCCGCGAGGCCGCGATAAGAAAGCTACTTCGGCTCGGTGGGGAACTGCTCCTTGACCCACCGTTTCCAGCCACCCTTGAGCACAGAGACCCGCTGAAAACCCATCTTGACCAGCTTGCGTGCCACCCGGGCACTTGTGTATTCGAAGGGTCACGCGCAGTAGAGGACGAGGGTCCTCTCGTGAGCATACTTCCCCGCCCACGACTGAACGGCGTTAGGGTCTTCACGCACAGCGCCCACGATCTTGCGATCGCTGGCCTTCCAGTGAGCTTCACGGCGGACATCCAGGATAGTGAGATCAGGGCCTCCGAGCTTTGCTTTGAGCTCTTCGGCCGTTATGGTGGGAACGCCCGCCATGGCTATTGTAGTGGCCAGTAGAACGACCGCGGTCGCACCTATGATCAACGCTGCCATCAGGCCTATAAATCCCCGCATACTGCACCTCCTTTGCTGAAAGAGCAAACACTACGTCGCACGGCACCGTATCTTAACCATTGTAGGCTTACTCCCCGAATGAGTCAACAGGCGGGCGATATTGACATTGTTTTGCAAAGACCGTAAGGTTTTTTCTTGGTGAGGTTAAGGAAAATGATTGCACGTTAATCGCGGGAGAAACCATGCGGATTGATATGCACGTTCATTCCGTCGGCAACGGCAGCGCCTGTAAAGCTCCTCCACCCGGCCCCTATCATCGCCTTTCCTGTCTCTTCTCCTCCCAAGGGGGCGGTAGGGTCCCATGATACCGGCACAAATCAGCCTCTTTTCTTAACCGAAGAGGCGCCCGGGCTGCCCCTTTTTCGCTCTTGACTTCCCCTAGGTTTTTTATTAACCTTTTCTATTTTGCAGCGGTTCTTTTCCGGAGGAAAAAGATTGGATGAGAAAAGGCTCGAATTCTTTCGGTCCCTCTTGAACGGACAGATGAAGGAGCTCATCGGGGAGGCGGTCAAGACCGTCAACGATATGACGATCACCGAGGGGGAATTCCCTGACCCGACCGATAGGGCGTCATGGGAGTCTGACCGCAACTTTTTGCTCAGAATACGCGAACGGGAGAGAAAGCTGATCACGAAGATCGGAGAGGCCCTGGCGAGGATAGAAGAAGGGGCCTTCGGCATTTGTGAACGATGCGGGGAGGAGATCTCAGAAAAGAGGCTGGAGGTGAGACCGGTAACGACCCTCTGCATCAAGTGCAAAGAAGACCAGGAGAATCTGGAAAAGAGGGGGATACCTTAGTCATCCAGTCCATCAAAAACCCCACTATAGGAAGGTGGGCCATCATCGCCATTAACGGCGCTGGGGATCACGCCTTGACAAGGGTTCAAGGGGGATATAAGGTAGAATCTGGGCCTGGATGGCGGAACTGGTAGACGCAAGGGACTTAAAATCCCTTGGGGCTTTGCTCCGTGAGGGTTCGAGTCCCTCTCCAGGCACCAGCGATTACCCGGCTTGGCTGTTGGACAGCCCCGAGCCGTCGGCGGTTATCGAAAGGGTGCTGCGAAAAGGGGCAGCCATTGCTGCTGGCGAAGATCGGCACGCGTTGAAGGCTTACGGCTATACCAGAAGGGCATTCCACCTGGGGATGCCCTTTTTGTCTTGATCGCCTTCTTGGTCAGGCCTTTGCTTGGGCCGTCTTTCTAGCGTTATATCGCTGCATCCCCTCGTTGAATAGCTTTTCTTCCTCTTCTGTATAGACAATCAGCGGAGGCACCTGTTTTGGCTGTCCCTCGTCGTCCACGGCTACCATGGTGTAGTATGAGGTGAGCGCCTTAGTCCGTTGCCCGTTGGAGAGGTCCTCGGTTTCGACCTCGATCTGGATCTCCATCGAGGTGCGGCCGACAAACGTTATCTTGGCATATACCAAGACGAGCGCTCCCACCCGGACGGGCTGCAGGAATCGGATATCGTTGACCTGCGCGGTAACGACGTAGGAATTGCTGTGACGGCCGGCGGTGACGCCGGCGGCATTGTCCATGAGCTTCATCAGCTCCCCGCCATGGACGAATCCCGCCGGGTTCGCCTGGGCGGGCAGCATCAGCTGCGCCATGGTAAGGGCCGAATGTCGCACGGTCCTGCCCTCGACAGGGGTTCCCTGATCGAGCGAGTGTAAAAGTTCGGTAAATTTTATTTTATGGTTTTCTTCGCCCTTGCCGATCCTGCGAAAGAGAGCGGCGATCTTGTCAAACCCCTCCTTTTCCGCGACGTCGGCCGTCTCTTGATAAAAGGCCGTTGCCTCTTCTTCATGCTCAATCGCCTGGCGCACAGTTGCTTTGATGTCGCCGGAGACGCCGAGGAGAGTAAATGCGTGCTCCGCGTGCTCGGCCTCATTCCGGGCCGTCTGGTAAAACATGTCGGCAACCAATGCAAGGCCGGCGTCGCTTGCCGCCTCGGCGGCGTGCATATATTCAAAATAGGCCCTCATTTCATGTTCAAATACTTTGTGAAGATTTTGTTCGGTCTTGCTTGCTTTAAGATCCATGCCGATCTCCTTTCAAAGGAAATTGACTTCCTCTGATGATAGTGGATTATAAGAGCGGGGTCAAGATGTCATGGAAAGGGTCGGCTCTTATGGATTGGTAAGAAATATTAAAGGTACCATTTTTGATAAGAACGGGTTGACTGTTATTACAAGATATGGTATGCTTATCGCCTCTATGAAAGAGTTAAAAAATGGATGCCGCAGAATTATCGTGGAATTCTCTCGGCGACTCAGAGAACAGTACAAAACCAACGTGAAAGAGGAGGTCAAGGATATGAAGAAAGTTATCTTTGTAGCAGCAGTGCTTACAGTAGTTGCTTTTGCCTTTGGCGCCATGGCGCAGCAAAAGACAACCCCGCCCCCGGCAAAACCTGCACCTGCGGCAGACGTTTGGAATGCTGCCGTGGGGGTCCTTGAAAAGATCGATGCGGCAGCGAAGACGTTTGATTTCAAGAAGATAGTGACGCCCAAGGGGAAGAAGGCCATAGAAACAATGATGACCTTTGCTACTAATGACAAAACAAAGATTTTTAAACTTGTAGAAAACAACAAGGAGAAAAAACTGTCCTTCGATTATCTGAAGACGGGACAGACTCTCTGGATCATTTATAAGGTCGAGGGAGGCAAGAATATGGCAACAAAGATCGAGATCCGCCCGTAATAGGCTGCTCCAAACAAGTAGTTTATAACTTACGCTTAGACCAAAAGGGCATCCCTCGAGGGGATGCCCTTTTATATCTTTAAGCTTACCTCTCACCTGCACCACCAGCTACGGCACACTCTCGCTTAGCGGATCAGCGTTCGTTCTTCAGCAGAAAAGAAAAATTACAAAAGCAGACCCTATTTCTTTTTCTCTTTCTTCAATTCCGCCTCTATCAGTGCCTCGATGCCCTGCAGGCTGCCTTGTTTGGGAAGCCTGCCATTGACAAAGATGAGGGGGATCCCTTCTTCAGCGCCTGCCTGCCGGCCCTCTTCCATATCCCTGGCAATCAATTTCTGTATGGCCGGGTCCCGCATCGTACTGTTGAATCGTTCCATATCAAGATGGAGTTCCTTGGCAATCTCCTGAATCCGGGCATCATTCAATGCCCTTTGGTTGGCGAATAATTTATCATGAAACTCCCAGAACTTTCCTTGAGCATCAGCTGCCAGGGATGCAGCGGCAGCCGCGTAAGCAAAGGGGTGTATGGAGGAGAGGGGGAAGTTTTTAAAGACCAGGTTGACCTTTTTGGGATATTTGTCCAGCACCTGCTGGAGCAGCGGCTCGAGCCGCGCACAGTACGGTCACTGATAGTCGCTAAAGACGGCGATGGTAATTGGTGCGCGCTTGGAGCCTTTATACGGAAGCCCGGAGAAGGAGAACTTATGCGCTACTTCGAGCTGAATAATCTGTACCGTATTGCCCGAGCGGCTCGTGACAACAAGCGCGTTCTTTTCTTTTACATATATCATCCTGTCGAAGGCCTTATCGATTACAATGCGATTGACGATCTTGTCTTCGGCGAACGAATAGATGGCGATTTCTCCCGCGGACAGGATATAGAGCCATTTCCCATCAGCCGATGCGCAGATATCCGATGACGGGGCCTTAAGGCCGAATTGCCCGCCAATGGTCCACTCTACTTCAGCAGGGATGACTGCGGGTACAGAGAGCAAGCTAACCATGACGGCTAAAACTATTCCCAGTATAATCGGCTCTCTTCTCATATCCTAAACCTCCTCTTCCGACACTTGTTGCTGTCCTTTATCAAGCCCAGTATACCGTATTACGCCAGGACACTGCAAACAAAAAAAGGGGATATGGAGAAGGGCTTAACATTGTGCACTGTATTGGCCATTGACATACAACGGCACATTTTTCTATACTTGTACGTAGAGAAGGAGATCATCATGAAGCTCAAAAACGGCGCAGAATATATGGAAAGCCTGCGAAAGATCAAACCCAGGATTTATTACAAGGGGAAGAAGATCGAGGATGTCACCAGGCATCCGGCCACGGCGCCGCACGTTCGCGCAGCGGCCATGACGTATGCCTTGGCCGCCAGCAAGGAGTATCGCGATTTGGCAACCGCTACGTCCCACCTGACCGGTCATACCATCAGCCGATTTACCCACGTTCATCAGAACGTCGAAGATCTGATCAAAAAGATCAAACTCCTGAGGGTCCTCGGTCAGAAGACCGGTTCATGCTTTCAACGGTGCGTCGGCCTCGACGGCATCAATGCCACCTATTCCGTCTGCTATGAAATTGATGAAAAGTACGGGACCGACTACTTTGAGCGCTTCAAAAAATGGCTCATCTATATTCAGGATGAAAATCTCATGGTGGTCGGGGCTATGACCGATCCCAAAGGTGACCGATCGAAGGGTCCGGCGGATCAGCCCGACCCCGATCAGTACGTGCACATTGCAGAGCGCAGGCAGGACGGTCTCGTCATTCGCGGCGCAAAGCTTCACATGACCGGGGCCGTCAATTCCCATGAGATCCTCGTCATGCCCACCGCGGCGCTGGACGAGCGGTCAAGGGATTACGCTGTTGTCTGTGCCGTGCCGGTCGATGCCCCGGGGGTGACCATGATTTTTGGGCGGCAGGCCAGCGATGACCGGCGTGACCAAGAAGAACGGATCGATACGGGGAAGCCCGTGTTCGGCGCCGTGGGCGGAGAGGCCGTGATCGCCTTTGAGGATGTTTTCGTGCCGCAGGAGCGTATCTTCATGAATGGCGAAACGGACCTGACCGGCACCCTCGTCTACCGGTTTGCAGCGCACCATCGAGCCAATTACGGGGCATGCAAAACCGGACTCATGGACGTCTTGACCGGGGCGGTGAGCTATCTGACCCAGATTCAGGGCACCGACAAGGGTTCGCACGTCAAAGAAAAAATCACGGAGATGATCCACCTCTGTGAAACCCTCTACAGTTCCTCCATTGCCTGCTCGGCCGAGGGGTGTCCCACGCCTTCCGGCGCCTACATGGTGGACACCATGCTGGCCAATGTGTGCAAGCAGAACGTCACCCGATTCCATTTCGAGGTGGCGCGACTGGCCCTGGACCTTGCCGGCGGGTTTATCGCCACGCTTCCCAGCCAGTATGATCTTGAGAGTGAAGATATCGGGCACCTGGTGCGGAAGTATTTTTCCGGTGTGGAAGGGATTCCCACGGAGCACCGCATCAAGATCGCCAGGCTTATCGAGGCCATGACAGGCGGCACCGCCCTGGTGGAGTCCATGCACGGGGCAGGCTCGCCGCAGGCCCAAAGGATCATGATCCTCAGGGAAGGTGAATTGGATAAGAAGATAAAACTTGCCAAGGCCCTGCTGGGGATTCCCGAGGAAGAGAAAGAGCCGTCTCAAAGAAAGGCCAAGCAGAAATAAGGGTTTCTCCGAGACGTTATAGGGACACGTGGCGGGCTGATACTATACGAACTGGACGAAGGTCATTGGGCGCCGAATAAGGAGAAGAGATGATCATCGATATCCACTACCATTTGATGCCCGCGGTTACGGAGGAGATGGCGGCGCGTTTTGCGAAACATGTCGTCCGGGCGGCCGAGATCATGGGGAAGACCGTCTCCTTCGAGGCGATCGTACAGAAGGCCCTGGAGACCTGGGCAGATCCGACGGGTGAGCGTCTGATCGCCCTGATGGATGAGGCGGGGATCGATGTGACGGTGATCTGCATGGTAGATAACGCCGGTGTCCCGCACCTGACGCAGGAAAGGATTCAGAAGGCGAATGGGATCGTTGCCGATGTCGCCCGGAGATACCCCGATCGTGTCATGGCCCTGGCCGGGGTGGACCCGAGGAGGCCCGAGGCACCGGACATGCTCAGGCGCTGTTTTGAGGAGTTCGGCGTCAAGGGGCTCAAATACCACCCTGATTACGGCTATGACCCGTGCGGCCCTGAATCGTATAAGCTCCTCGAGGTGCTGGCAGAGCACGGAGGCATCCTCCTGACGCACACCGGGCCGCTCATGCCCCCCTCGCGGTGTAGATTCGCGGATCCCCGTTTGCTCGCCGATTTGGCGGTTGATTTTCCGGAGCTCAAGGTCATTGCCGCCCACATGGGCGCCGTAGATTGGCGGTCATGGGCCAACCTTGCGCTCCACCAGCCCAATCTTTACGGCGATCTGGCCATGTGGGACGCCCATGCCTTTGGCCACTATGAGCTCTTCTGCCGCGAGTTGCGCGATATCATCGATTATGCCGGTGTGACCAAGGTCCTGTTCGGCACGGACAACCCTCTCTTCAACACCGTCGAGCCCACCAGGAACTGGATACACTTGCTCAGGGGACTGCCTGCCAATGCCCCGGATGGCATCAAATTCACCGAGGAGGAAGTAGCGGCCATGCTGGGCGGCAACGCCGCCTCTATCCTGGGATTGGAGTGATGGATGACTCAGCTTGTCTTTGGAAAGGACGATTCAGCAGGATGCTTTTGGCTGCCGGACTTGGCCGCTCCCCCGCAGGCCTGCTATTCTTGGGAGACGGCAGAAAGGATCTTGTCCCGCAACTGCGTGTATTGAAACGCCGCCTGAATAACCCGGACTGCCCTCTGTGGTCCTTGGAAAATCGGTATTCCTCGCTCGACGAGTCTTCGCACTAACTTATCATATATACTCTGGAAGGTATAGCCGACAAAGGGTTTATGGCCTGTTTCAACCAAGTTGATGATGGCCTCGCACTGCGCATCCAAAAGCTCAGGGGCCAGTGCTGCAATCTCGTCCGACGGGACACCCATGTGCTTCAGCATGCGTTCGAGCGTCCGGTTGGGCATCGAAAAATAATAGAGCAGCACATCTGCGTTTTTCTCCTCCAGCAACACCTCCGGGATCGTTGAGAAGTAGTCCATCAAGTTCTTGCCAAAGGTGAAATCCACGGGGTTGCCTATGCTCGCTGTATGGGGGATCAAAGGGCTTAGCTTCTTGATTGTTTCCGATGAGAGCGACGGCAGCTCAAGCCCCGACCGTCCGCAGGCATCCGCCGCCTCAGCCCCCGGCCCCCCGGAATGGGTCTGGATCACCACCCGTCTGCCTGCGTCCCCGTGCAGGGAGCCCAACATCCAGCAGATATCGAACAGCTCAATGATCGATTGTGCCCGGATGATCCCGCTCTGGCGGAACATACCGTCATAGAGCCTATCCGGCCCTGCCAAGGCGCCGGTGTGGGAAAGGCCTGCCCGTCTGCCCGTTTCCGAACCTCCGACATAGTGGGCCACGATGGGCTTCTTCGGAACGATGGATCTCGCCGTTTCCACAAACGCCCTGCCCCTGCGGATACCCTCGATATAGAGGGCGATAACCTTCGTATCGGGGCAGGCGCTCAGGTATTCCAGACAGTCGACGATATCGATGTTGGCTTCATTTCCCACGCTAAACGCCGTGCTGAATCCCAGGGCATGACGGGAGAGATAGTTGAACATCTGGGTCACAAAGCTCCCGCTCTGGGAAGCCATGCCGATGAATCCCGGAGCGCCTTCGTACGTCATGAAGGTCGTGTTCAGCTTGTGGCGGGGGGTGGTCACGCCGATACAGTTCGGGCCCAAAAAGCGGATGCCATGTTTATTGGCCACAGCGACCAGCTCTTTTTCAAGGGTTACCCCTTCATTGCCTACTTCTTTAAAACCGCCCGAGATCACGATGGCATGTTTGATGCCCTTTCTGCCGCATGCGTCCATCGTCTCAGACACGATGCGCGTCGGGAGGACGATCAGCGCCACATCGGGCACGGTGGGCAGATCGAGGACGCTTCGGTAGGCCTTGAGATTCAGCACCTGATCCTCTTGGGGGTGAATGGGATAGATCTCACCTTCGAAGCCCAGATCCAGAATCGAGCCGAGGAGCCCGGTGCCCATGGTAGTGACCTTATTGGAGGCCCCGAAGATGGCGATGCTCTTCGGGTTGGCAATAGGATAGAGGGGGCTGTCTTTGATCGATTCGATCATTTCAGCACCACGAGCGCGTCAACGGCCTTCACGCGACCTTCCGGCATGATGATCAGGGGATTGATATCGAGCTCCGATACCGCTTCCAGTTCCAATCCGATCTGCCCGACCGCTATGAGCGCGCGGCAGAGGGTGTCCATGTCAACGGGCTTCTGGCCGCGGAAGGCGCCGAGGATCTTTTTGAAACGCAGTTCTTCAGTCATATCATTTGCCTCGGTCATATCAAAGGGAGCCATGCGGAAGACGGTATCCTGAAATACCTCGGTCATTGTTCCGCCTATTCCCAGCATGACGCACGGGCCGAACTGCGGATCGCGGGTCAAGCCGATCACCAGTTCGCGTTGTCCCGGCACCATTTCCTGAACCAGCACCCCGTCAAGCTCCAGCTCGACGCTCCCGACAATGCGTCCGTAGGCTTCACGGACATCCCCTTCGCTCCTGAGGTTCAGCTCAATAGATCCATGCTCGCTTTTGTGCATGAGTTCGGGGGAAGATGCCTTGAGCACCACCGGGAACCCTATCTCTGCTGCGGCAGATACCGCTTCGCCGGCGCTGCGTGACAGTTGTTCTCTCGTGACGGGGATGCCGTAGAGGCTGAGGAGCTTTTTGGACTCGTATTCGGAAAGGGCCCGTTGTTCCCTCTTGAGGGCAGACCGTATCAGATCATCCGCTTGCTTGTCTTTTTTTAAGGTCATGGCTTTTGATCCGTTCGGCGGCGTCAAGGCTTCGGCGTGAGCTCAGCCGAACGCTCCGCCTTCAAAGGCGGGGCAAAGAAGCGCCGCTCAGGGTCAACCCCGAGCCCCTCGGCCTGATCTTGGGTCAAAGACAAGCCCTGGCCTTCAGGTCGGGGAGTCGAAGGGTTGACATTGTGTAATATCACGATTAACGAATGTAACCTTATTGTCTGAAAAATCAAATGGTCCTGCTCCTTGAAGGAGGAGGGCCACTGCTACCTTTTAACGGCTGCGCGAGATTGGACGGCCGAGATTTACAACTCCCTCTCGATAGAGGCTTCCGCGCCCTGCCCGCCGCCGCAGTCGTCGGGCAGGGCATAACGTCCACCATTGAGTTTCGACGTCCGGGCCCTTGTGGCTTCCAGGGGCTGGCCTATGGCCAACCCCCC
>MGQS01000105.1:10314-11619 GCA_001797905.1 Deltaproteobacteria bacterium RBG_16_54_11
CGATTTCGGCTTGCGATCCTTAATCCCGGCCAGCTTCTTCACCATCTTCTTTCTTGCTTCAATATCATACTGCGTCGTAATCGCAATCGCCTCCATGATCGGGGACCCGCCCCCGTGGTAGGACCCGAGCAGATGAATCCCCCCGCTCGCCGAACAAATCAGATCCCCCACATACCGCCATAACTGCGCCGCATCCTCGGGATGAATATCAGGGTTCCTGGTAATGTACTTGTACAGAAGATCCTTGGTCTCGGGGTTCACAAAATCCCCCTCATAGGGGAAGGTGGCCGGCATGCCCCCGGCTACATCGCAGAGGATCTCCGCCTCGCGGAAGACCGCCTCGCCGGTCAAGCAGCGCCCCACATTCGCATAGATCGAATGAGGGATGTAACTCCCCGGCCCGTACGGCTTAAAGCCCACCCCGGGAATGTACACCTCGGGCTTGCCCAACTCCGACGCTGTAAATCCCGCCGAATAGCCGAGCTCCGATACCCGGATGATCTCCGCCAGCTTGTCCCGCACATGCGAGGCCTTGCCGATCCCATTGTAATCCGCGGCCAAGGCCACCGTCCCCAACATCAAATCCCCCAGCGCCGGCTTGCAACCCGAATAACTATGGCGATGGAAAAGGGCAAACAAAAGCGCGCATACCCCGCCGTGGACCGTCTCCCCGCACAGAAAGACCCGCTCCCACGGGATAAATGCATCGTCAAAAATCGTGTATGAATCCGTAGACCCGGGCGCAAAACCCCTCTTGAAATGCTCCCGCTCCCGCAGATTATGCACCGTTACTACCTGCTTGACCCCTTCCCAATCTCCGGGTACCGCAAACGCCAGTGCCCAATCCTTCTCCTCAGGCAAAAGCGCCCGCGTCGGCACCACCAGGATCTCATCGGCCACAGAGGCCTCCGAGTTGTGCACCTTGGAGCCCCGCACCACGATCCCATCCTTCTTTCTCTCTACCACCCGGACATACATATCAGGGTCCTTCTGCTGCGAAGGCCGCTTCATCCGGTCGCCCTTCACGTCCGTCTGCGCACAGCAGCCCACCAGATCCTCTTTCTGAAATCGTTCCAGCCATTTCTTGAAATTATTGTGGTATTCCGTGGCCCCGTTGTTCTGCTTGTCGGCCTCGTACGAGACGTTATAAATGGCATTGGCCCCGTCACACCCCATACACCGCTGGATGCATCCCCCGGCCGCCTGGCAGAGCAGCCGGGTCATGTCCTGCTTCTTGTGCAGGTCTTCCTTGCTGTGGTGAATATGGCAGAAGCGGCTGATCTTCTCCCCGGTCAGGGGCGAGGT
>MGQS01000105.1:11640-14403 GCA_001797905.1 Deltaproteobacteria bacterium RBG_16_54_11
CTTGGGGTCCGCGGCATAATCAAAGGTCAAACCGATAGTGTTGATCGTCGTCATCTGCAGCTCGTCATCGCGGTCGATCTTGCGCCCATCCACGTAGATATTCCGGCGCATTTTCTTCAATCCATTGATATACTGCTGTTTCGTCCTCATCTTGCTTTCCTCCCCTCTTTTTTACTTAAGCTTGTTCCCGCCGAATCTCTTCAATGCAGCTATGGCATATTTTTTATGACCAAGCCCACCTTAATAGCCATGAGAAGTGTCATAATTTTTTTGGACATCTGTATGGCGTCGGCCACGTTTGACCCCTCTATCATGCGTATTATCGAGATGATTGTCAAGGTTTTATGGCCTTGCCACTCAGCGGGCTTTGCCAGGGCCCTCGGTGCCTTCAACCCAGGCAGATCGATGTTACAGCATGGAACTGATAATGATTCTCTGAAT
Organism: Deltaproteobacteria bacterium RBG_16_54_11; assembly: GCA_001797905.1. GTDB lineage: Bacteria > Desulfobacterota > B13-G15 > B13-G15 > RBG-16-54-18 > RBG-16-54-11. The sequence goes on from MGQS01000105.1 coordinate 12,082, forward strand.
CTGATTGGTCCCTTCATAAATCTGGCAGGCCTTAACATCCCTATAATATTTTTCCAAAGGCCAATTACGGGTATAGCCCTGGCCGCCCAAAATCTGAATGGCACGACTGCAAACCCTTTCGGCCATTTCCGTTGCAAAGACCTTGGACATGGATGATGTCAGGGTCGAGTCCATTCCCTGATCGATAAGCCAGCAGGCCTTCCAGGTCAAGAGTCTGGCGGCATCAATCTCCGTGGCCATATCAGACAGCATGAAGGCGATGGCCTGGTTCCCGATAATAGGGTGGCCATACTGTTTACGCTTGCGGGCATACGCCAGTGCCGTCTCGAAGGCCGACCTCGCCGCGCCCACGGCGCCGGCCCCCAGGCATGGTCTTGCCATATCCAGGGTCTGCATGGCTATCAGAAATCCGGTATTTTCAACGCCAAGCAGGTTCGCCACGGGGACTTCGACGTTATCGAAGATCAACTCACCGGTCTGGGAGGCCCGCAGTCCCATCGTGTCCTCCACCGCGCCGAGGCGCAGGCCTTTGGCATCGCCATCCACGACAAAGGCATTGAGCCCGCTGTCACGTTTCTGGGGATCGGTGGTGGCAAAGACGATATAGAAGCTGCCCAGGCCCGCATTGGTGATGAAGGTTTTGGTCCCCTTGATGATGTAATGGTCGCCTTTTTTGGTTGCCCGGGTGCCGATGGCGGCCATGTCCGAGCCTGCCTCGGGCTCCGTCACTGCCAGCCCTGCGGGTGTTCCATTCTTTCCGCAGACCAGGGGAAGGTAGCGTCTTTTCTGATCCTCATTCCCCACGAGGGTAAGACACGTGGTCGCCAGCCATGTGCCGCCGGCCACCTCGCTGATCCCCAGGCACGCCGCTCCCAGTTCCTCGGCAACGACAGCGGCGGTGAGATGGTCAATGCCCAGTCCACCATACTCTTTAGGAACGGCTAATGCCAACAGATTAGCCCTGGCGAATCTTCGGACGATTTCCCAATCAAACGCTGCGCCCTGGCGCCTGTCGAGCTCAGCCGCATAGGGTTTCATCTCTTTTTCCGCAAACGTCCTGGCCAGGTTCTGATAGGCCACTTGTTCCTCATTAAGGTCGAATCCAATCATCGCAGGCGGTCCCTCCTCCACGTAATATATTCAAGGAGATATTGCCTCTCTTCGGCAGGCAGTTCGGCTAACAACCGAATGATCTCGCACATGGTCTCATCCCGGGGTTGTCCCTGTTCCGTATCTGCCGTCACGGCGGACTCCTCCAGAAAGTAACTTAAGGATTTATTCAGTTCCCTTGCGATCTGTTCGATGTTGGCGAGATACAGACGCCTCTTGCCTAATTCATAGTTGGAGAAGGCGGCCTGTGTATAGCCCAGCCGGGAGGCCAATTCCTCCTGCGATAGGCCTGCTTCCTCCCGTGCTTTTTGGATCTTTTTGCCGATGGTTTTATAGATCATTGCCCTTTTAACCCATGCAAAGTAATAACAATTAGTTATTAATAGCATACTTTTATAATTTTTACAACATTTTGTATTGACAAAAATTACGTATTGTTTTATATTTAATTTTAATAACAATATGTTTTATTTTACAGCCCCCAAACGGACCTTCTGGAGGGTAATTCTGAAAATCAAGAATGAGGGGAACAATGATCGAAGGCAAAGATTTAAAGCAGTTGCTTGACGGGGCCCCCGAAGGGGCTCTGGAGTTGATCGGGAACACGCTGGCACGGTTCTTGTCCAAGCTGGAGGAGGAGAGTGAGTGATGACGACTGAGAAGACTTCATATATTGGCTTCACCTGCGCATACACGCCGCTAGCTCTGATCGATGCGGCTGGCTATGTGCCTTACCGGGTCCTGCCCATGGGGGATGCACCGGACATGGCGGGACAGATTCTTCACGACAACCTGTGCCCTCATGTCAAACGGGTTCTGGATCGAGCAATGGACAACGATCTGCCTGAGCTCGCCGGCGTTGTCCTGCTCAACAGCTGCGATGCGATGAGGCGTCTGGCCGATGTCTGGCCGAAGGTCAGACCGAAGGATCGAGTCATTCTTATTGATCTGCCGCTCACCGCCGATGACACCGCTGCCTCTTATTTCAAGCATGAGCTGTCTCGATTGGCGGATGCCCTGTTTCAATGGGGCAAACGGCCTGTCACGCAGGAAACCGTCGCCGCAAGCATCGACCGATATAATCAAGTGGCCCTGCTTTTCGGAGCGCTGCGCGAGCGTCTTCGCAGCGGCGGGGTAAGCGGAGAAGCGGCTCGCCTGCAGGGTCTTTACAACAGGGCGGTCACTCAACCCCTGGACGAGACCTCTCGCATC
>MGQS01000106.1:0-1252 GCA_001797905.1 Deltaproteobacteria bacterium RBG_16_54_11
AGACCCACGGCAAAGTAGAGCTTGGGGGAGACGGTCTTGCCGCTCTTGCCCACCTGGTCGTCATGGGGCCTCCAACCGCTGTCAACTACCCCCCTGGTGGCCCCCACGGTGGCGCCGAGGAGATCGGCGAGGTCGTCCAGCAAGGAGAAATTTTCAGCCGCTTTCATACCGCTGCCGCCGGTGACGATGATCTCGGCTTCGGTGAGATCGAGCCGCTCCTTGGGAACCCTGACCTTCTCCAGGACCTCCAGCTTGACCTCTGCAGGATCCACGGCAAGACCCAGCGGGACAATCTTTCCCTTGCGAGGGACCTGCGCCTGGGGGAGAGGAAAGACGTTGGGCCTTGTCAAGGCAATCTGCGGCCTGCCCTGACGGCAGACTACATCGACAAGGGCCTTCCCGCCGAAGAGGGGCCGCCTGGCTACCAAGAGGCCATCTTCCCCCAGCTCGAGGCCAAGACAATCCACGGCAATACCGGTCTTCAGCCGTCCTGCCACACGGGGAAAGAGATCCCTGGCCAAAAAGGTGGCCCCGGCCAGGATGAGCTGTGGTTTCTCCTTTTCCGCCTGATGGGAGATGACCTGGAGATAAACATCGCTCTTGTATTGCCCAACCAGCGGATCGTCCCATTGATATACCTTATCTGCGTATGCAGCCAGTGTTTTAGCTAGAGTGTCAACCCCTGAGCCGAGCAGCAAGGCAGCCAATTCCACGCCCAAATGCCCGGCCAACTCCCTGCCCTTGCCCAAGAGCCCCAGGGTCGTCTTCCTGATCGTGCCATCCTGGTGCTCCGCAAATACCCATACCTCTCCGGCCATCCGTGTCTCCTTGCATCGCGTCTTACCGATTTCGTATCATAATGTTCTATCTGAGATAAAACACTAGATTACCTTTGCTTCCTCTTTGAGGCACTTGACCAGCTGCTTCGCCACATCAGCTGCCGCGCCCTGCATCATGGTGACGGGAGGCCGAGCCGGGGGCCGATGATAGCGCACGATCTCCTCCCGGCTTCCCGCCCGACCCACCTCTGCCTGCGAGAGGCCCAGGGCAGCGAGATCGAGTTTTTTGATCTCCGCCCGCATGGCCCGCATTACGCCCATGACAGGCGGCACCCTGGGCTCATTGAGCCCCTTCTGAACCGAGAGGAGCACGGGGAATGGGGCCTTGATGATCTCCTTGCCGCCCTCGATCTCCCGTTCTACTATAACCGCCTGCTTCTCAGGGGAGAGGTCTATCTTGATTACCGAGGTGA
>MGQS01000106.1:1338-5367 GCA_001797905.1 Deltaproteobacteria bacterium RBG_16_54_11
ATCATACTCCACCCCCTTCAGAGCTGCGGCCAGGGCCTTGGCTGTGGCGTACTCATCCCCTCCTGCGAAGGCCGGATCTTCCAATAAGATGGCCTCATCCGCCCCCATGGCTATCCCTGTGCGCAGGACCTCGATTGACTTTTGGGTCCCAAGGGTCATGACAATCACCGTGCCGCCCCCCACCTGTTCCTTGATGCGCAAGGCCTCTTCTATTGCCAAGGAGTCGAAGAAGTTCAGGGTGTATCGGTCCTCTATCTCGACGCCGGATCCGTCGGCCTGCACCCGGACCATCGCCTCGCTGTCCGGCACCTGTTTTATTAAAACCAGGATATTCACTGCCATAGCTCCCCTCTTGGACCCCTCAGTTTAGCGCATGCCTCCCCTCTGATCAACCCTTTTGGTCGCCCTGGAGAATAACCCTTACCCATAAAAAATGAGGGCCATAAGCCTTATGAATTGCCCATGGCCCTTCTCGAAGCATCTTAGTAGATCTACTCCTCTATCATACAGGGCAGGCGGAGTCAACCCTTGTAACCAAATTTCCCCCTTGATCTCCTCTGCCCCCATTGTATACTGACCACAGATTACGCACCTAGTGACTATGGTAGCAAAAACTACAGATATTTCGAGATAAACTAACATAATACATGAGAATTATTATATATTACATTTTGCTATTTTTTACCCTCAGTTCCAGTGGATGTGTCGGCCTCAAAGAAGATACGGACACCTTATTTCAGGTATCTACGATCAACGCCCTCCTCAATGGTGCATATCACGGCTCATTGGCGATCGGTAGCTTGAAGCGGCACGGCACCTTTGGGATAGGCACCTTTGATGCACTGGATGGCGAGATGATCGGTTTGGAGGGGCGATTTTATCAGATCAGGGCCGATGGAATCGCCTATCCGGTCCCAGACTCCATGACCACCCCTTTTGCCGTGGTAACTCACTTTGAGACAGATAAAACCGTGTTTGTACGGGGCCGAATGGACTATGAAGGGTTAACAGGCTACTTGGATGAGCAGACTCCTGACAAAAATATCTTCTACGCAATCAAAGTCGTGGGTACTTTTAAGTATATGAGAGTCCGCAGCGTCCCCAGACAAAAACAGCCCTATCCTCCCCTTGTCGAGGCGGTGAAGGACCAGACCATCTTTGAATTCCATGATATCAAAGGTACCATCGTCGGCTTTCGCTGCCCGGATTCCGTAAAAGGAGGGGTCAATGTCCCTGGGTATCACTTTCATTTTATTACTGAGGGTAGGAAGGCCGGAGGGCATCTCCTGGCGTGCCAGCTCCAGGAGGGGACCATTGCCATCGACTACACCTCGCACTTTCACCTAGTATTGCCGCAGCAAGACAACGCCTCATCTCAATCCTTGCCCAATAAGGATAGGACCGAAGAATTGAAAAAGGTAGAAGGGAAGTGATTCTTCCCTCGCCCGCAAGCCGCGCATCATCCTTGGCTTAGAGATCATTTCCCTTGGCTACTTAAGGGGTGGCTTGAAATGTGTGCAGGATGATGGGTCGACGAAGCAGTATAATGCAAGAAACACGATACATAATTATTGTGTCCGACGAATTTTGATGATAACCTTGTAACATCCTGCGGTTACAGAGAGGAGAATAGTATGGCCAAATCAAAAGATTCCAGAAAAGAAAAGAAGAAAAAGCCACAGAAAACAGCGAAAGAGAAAAAACAGGCAAAGCTGGAAAAGAAAATGAATAAATATCAGCAGCTTATCTAACTGTTTCAAGGCATAAAAAACCGTCGCCGGCCTTAAAAATCTTTGTAAATGCCTAAAAAAACAAAGGTGGAAGAGATCATTTGTCAATTCCAAAGTCTGACCCTACTATAGATCCATGCCGGCCGATGTCCTGTTGACGTGAGACCCAGTATCTACGGGGAAGCAAATCTATGAAACTCGGCGTCATTCCTGAAAACCTGATCGAGCGCCTCCTCCTGGCAATCAAGCTCGTACCGACTCCCCTATTTGATACGCAGGTTGCCTTTATGCTGGCGCGAACGGTGATGGCCGGAACTAAACTCGGTGTCTTCGAGGCGCTTGCGATTGGGCCGCTCACCGCCGCCGAGATAGCCGCACAGTGCAAAACCGATCCCCGCGCGACCATCAAGCTCCTCAACGCGCTCGTCGGCGCAGGGTATCTCCGTACGAAGAGAGAGCGCTACTCCTTGGCACCGGTGGCTCAGAAATGGCTCCTCAAGGACAGCCCGCGATCGATCTATGACAAGATGATGTTCCACTTTACTGAGTGGGAGTGGACGGCAAACTACGAGACGTATGTCCGCACCGGCAAGCCGCTCAGCATCCACGAAATGTTGTCCGATGAGGCATGGGGTGTCTATCAACGGGGAATGCGCGCCGTGGTGGGCTTCCAAGCGTATGAGGTCATGTGGCGCACTCCTATGCCGAAGAATGCGCGTGCAATGCTCGACGTTGGAGGTTCGCATGGGTACTTCTCCGTCGCCTTCTGCCGCCGTTATCCCGGCCTGCGTGCAGTCGTCCTGGATCTCCCCGAGGCAGTCAGACACGCTGCACCGATCCTGGCCAAAGAGGGGATGGATGACCGCGTTGCCCATCGGGTCGGCAACGCGCTCACGGACGACCTGGGGATTGAGGCATGGGACCTTGTATTGATCTCGCAGTTTGTGCACCACTTTGACGATGCCACGAATCGAGATCTGGTGCAGCGGGCAGCGCGAGCGCTCCGGCCAAGCGGGATTCTGGCGATTCAGGATGTGCTCCCTGCCACCGCGGGCAAAGATCCCGAGCTTTCCTTGCTCGCCGATCTCTACCTCGCCAACACGAGTCAATCGGGCAGTAGGTCATTCGAGGAGATGGCGGATTGGCAACGCGCGGCAGGCCTGGTTCCCCGCAAGCCCGTACGCTTTCGCTCGCTGCCCGGCTTCGGGCAGCAGGCGGCGATGAAACCGGCTCGATGATGGACGGATAATATAGAGCTACTGTCGTTTACAGGGAAAGGCAGGGAAGGAGAAAAATGAGCACAGTCACGCTTATTGAAACAGCTGACCGCAAAGACGGGGTTCTTGAATCACTAAAATCCCTCGACATCAACACGATAAAAAATAAAGAGATCCTCATTAAGCCTAATTTCAACACCGCCGATCCGGCACCCGGATCTACGCATAACGATACCCTCCTCGCCCTTATCGATCAACTCTGGACAATGGGCGCTAAATCTATTGCTCTCGGCGAAAGAAGTTTTCCCGTTACACAGGAAGTGCTCACGCAGAAGGGTGTTCTGCCGCTGCTCAAGGAGAAGGAAGTTAAACTTATCGACTTTGATGAACTCGGTGAAAAAGACTGGATAGAATTTAAGCCGAAGAATTCTCACTGGAAAGATGGATTTAGAATTGCCAAACCGATACTTGACGCCGAATGCCTTGTATCGACATGCTGCTTAAAGACACATCAGTTCGGCGGCATATTCACGATGTCCCTAAAATTGCATGTCGGTGTTGTGCCTACGTTCCGAAACGGCTATAAATACATGCAAGAGTTACATCAATCGCCCTCTCAACAGGAAATGATAGCCGAGATTAATGAACCTTTTTCGCCGGATATCATTTTGCTTGATGGCATTGAGGCCTTTGTTGACGGCGGTCCGGCCACGGGAAAGAGGGTAGCGGGAAATGTCTTCCTGGCCTCCGACGATCGGGTTGCTCTCGATGCAGTAGGCGTAGCCATACTAAAACGCCTCGGAAGTAATGATGCCATAATGCAAAGGAAGATATTCGAGCAACGACAGATAGCCAGGGCCGCTGAATTGGGGATAGGCGCGCAGTCTCCCTCGGAAATAGAACTGGTTGCTGCAAATAGACAGAGTGTAAAATACCGGAATGAGGTTAATGAGATCTTATCGAATGGTTGAGTGTTGCCGTTACCCAACCCGCTTATTAACCTGATAGGCGCTTCAGTGCGCTCAACATCTGTAGGTCACGGGCGACATAAGTTTAGGTACCCTGCCCCCTTCTATCATTAA
>MGQS01000106.1:5405-5733 GCA_001797905.1 Deltaproteobacteria bacterium RBG_16_54_11
GCATCGAGGGGTAGGTGCCGCTCGATAGACGCATCAAAGAGCACACTGAGCCTGGCGGGAAATTCTTCATCGCCTTGCCACAGGACCATGACCACCGGAATACGGGGAAGGGCCAAAAACCGCAACCCCGCATCGCCGTAGCCCTCCTGGGCCGCCCCCAGGGATAACCCTTTATCGAGAAACCCGGTGGGATCCATTCCATATCGTTCTACCAGGGGCTCTACAGGAAAGCGGTGTGCCCCCTGAAAAAAGGTCTTTCCCCCCTTCAAGCTACTCCCTGCCACGAGCCTCTGGGCCAGCGGTATCTCTTGGGCGTTGAGCAGGTAGG
>MGQS01000106.1:5832-15498 GCA_001797905.1 Deltaproteobacteria bacterium RBG_16_54_11
CTCGATAGCGCTCCAGCAAAAATGATATGGCATAGGAGCCGGTGGTAACATCGAATTGCGCGCCGCTGCGCCGGCATACTTCTTTTGGGTCTGACTGAGAAAGCCTCTCCCAGATGAATGGATGCACGCTATGAACGGGTTCGCTCATCGCTTATGTCTGTAAGATCGGGCCTTACCTTGCGGCATGGATGCACATATGCCGGCAAGACAGAGCACTGCAACGACCATAACGGCGGATTTCATATCGTATGCCCCCAGCCCGTGCTAGCCCATGCCTATCGCGCTGAAACGGCGGTAAATCGCCTGTGCACCCTCGACAATCTCCTGAACGACCTCCTGAACGCTCTTGAGATCATCGATCAACCCGATTACCTGACCGCAGGCGATGATACCGGCATCGGGGTCACCCTCCTGGAGGGCCTTCAATCCCATTTGGCTGCTGATGACGGTGCGAAGCTCTTCCAGGGTTGCACCGCGCTGCTCCATCTCGAGGGCCTGCATGGCTATCCGGTTTTTGATAACGCGCGACGCGTTCTGGATCGATCGTGCGATGATCATGGTGTCAAGCTCCGTGGTCTGGAGCAATCGCTCTTTGATCCGGCGATGCATCCAGCACTCGTGGGTGAGCATAAACCGCGTGCCCATGAGAACTCCCTCGGCACCAAGCGCCAGGGCTGCCATAAAGCCTTTGGCATCACAGATGCCTCCGCCGGCGACCACGGGGATGCTCAGCACGCCGGTGGCCTTTTGTATGAGAATGAAGGTGGTGACATCATCCATGCCGGGGAGCCCCCCGCACTCAAACCCCACCAGGGTCACCGCATCGACCCCTATGTTCTCGGCTTTCTGCGCGAACCGCACGGCAGGCACCTTGTGGATGACCTTAATACCGGCCTCTTTGAGTCGAAGTAAATACGGTTCGGGGTTGCGACCAGCGGTCTCCACGCCCGCCACGCCTTCTTCAATAATCACGTCAAAGTACTCTGCTGTCCGGTCGCCTGCGGCGAGCCGAGGAAGCATCGAGACATTTACCCCGAAGGGCCTATCGGTCAGCTCTTTGCACTTGCGCATCTCCGCCCGAAGCTTTTCCCCGCTTCCGCAACTGAGGGCCGTAATGATCCCAAATCCCCCGGCATTGGATACCGCTGCTGCAAGCTCGGCCGTGGAGAGCCATAACATGCCGCCCTGGATGATGGGATACTCGATACCGAGCATCTTAGTAATACGTGTCTTGAACATAAGCGCCTCTCTCACGAATGGCCCAACATGAAGTGTTCCGGCTGATCCCCATTGTCACCCTCTCCTTCTCTAAGAGATAATCGACGTGCCGCCTAAGCCGTTTCACCCTTCCCTTCCCGGGAGAGATTTGCTGCCTCAAGGGGCAGATACCCCGGCTGTTGCCACGGGCGACGAGTAGCATTCTCCCAGACATATCTCATGATGAGCCGGTAGGCCATCCTTTTAAAAGGATTTCTGTTGAAGAGCGCTCCCAACAGAATCCGGGGTTGCGTGTAGTATTTACGCAGGTACTTCAGTTGCAGCGCCCATGCCTCATCCCTGCGCAGATACTTGGTGGGGACAATGGGATGCATGAAATCATACTTACCGTAATCCTTCTCCTCGATAAGCCCTTGCCGCTTTACCTCCTGGTAGTAGCGGGTCCCGGGCAGCGGTGTGGTCATGGTGAGGACCAAAAAATCACCCTGGCGCTTCACGAAGTCGAATATCTCCTGTAGCGTCTCCTCGGAGTCGTACCAATCGCCGAACATCACGTTGGTCATCACCATGATGTCGTTGCGTTTCAAGATGTCGATGGCCTCTTGCGCCAACTCTCTGCCCTGCCTCTTCTGGTAGTGGTCGAGAACCCGGGGGTTGATGCTTTCCACCCCCAACATCACCTCATAGAGGCCAAGCCGTTTGAATTCAGGCATAAGGTCTGCATCGCGGATGATATCCCTCAACCTCGACTGGAACCAGAAATCCACCTTCATACCCGAACGCCCGAGCTCCTGGAGAAATTCTTCTACTCTGGCCCTGCTCCAGTTAAAGGTATTCTCATTAAAGACAAAGAGGGACTTGCCGTAGCTTCGGTTCAAATAGCGCATCTCTTCTACCACCAGTGCCCCGCTCCTGCCGCGCCACCTCCCCCCCCAAAACTGCGATTCGGAGCAATAGGCGCACGCATCACCGCACCCCCTGCTGGTAGAGATGCCGAAGGCCCGCCTGCCCATCCCGTGCCAGTAATAGGCGTCGGCCTCCATGTTCAGGAGGTGATATGCCGGCATCGGGAGGGAATCGAGGTCCTTGATCAAGCCCCTCGGATTCGTAAAGACGACCCGACCATTCCGACGAAAAGCGAGACCCTGGATATCGTCGACGCTGTCCCCTCCTTGATCAAGACAGGAGGCAAGCTCAACGAAGGTAACCTCCCCTTCCCCGGTGATGATATAGTCCAATTCCGGGACATCGGCCAAGACCTCCTCTGCCGCCAGGCTGAAGTGCCCACCACCGGCCACGACCACGGAGTCGGGGGAGATTTTTTTGGCGAGCCGGATGGTTTGCAGGGCCTCGGGCGAGAGGCAGGTAGCAGAGCAGGTCACCCCGATGAGATCTGGTTTGGCAGCCTCGATCCTCCCGGCAAGCTCCTCCCATGGATCGGGAAAGGTGGTGCAATCGAGGATTTCGACAGAGAATCCCGTCCGCGCTTGCAGATAGGCTGCGACACTCAGCAGTCCGAACGAGGGGGTCCACATTCTGAGCCCAGGGAAGAGTTTATGGGGAGGATCCACAAGAAAGATATGCATCGTCACATCCCGAGATAGGCAAACATCCGCTCAAGTCTTTTCTTTGTCTCGGGGGGAATCTGATAGAGCATCGTCCCCTTCAGGTCGGTGAGGACATGGGTGGTATTGCCTTCGGCGAGCATATCGTTATCACGCATCACCGTGTAGTGGAATATCAACTTGGCCGTCTCACAGCGCTGCATGGTGATCCGGACAATGACCACATCACCATATTCGGCAGGCAGTTTGAATTTGCAAGAGAGATCAACCACCGGGGCCATCAGGCCCATTTCCTTCAGTTGTTCAGGGTCCAGACCGAAGCGGGACGCGAATTCATTTCTGCCCACCTCGAACCATGATACGTAGTGGCCGTGCCAGACCACCTGGTAGGAATCAACCTCGCAAAAACGCACCGTCAGTTGAGTTTCATAAGGCATCTTGCACCCCATACGATAGAGCCTTTACATCCCTGTCGATCCAACGGATCAACTTGGTAAGGGCATTATCCGGTCCCATCTCTACAAAGCACGTCACATCCTGGGAGAGGAGATGCTGAACGCATCCCTCCCAGTCAACGGGTCTGTGGAGCTCTTCAACTAAAAAATCCCTGATCTCGTCAGGATCAATCAGGTACTTCCCGCTCCAGTGGCCCACGAGGCGGGTTTGGGGAGGTTGAATATCAAAGCCCGCCATGAATTCGCGTACGTCTTCCGTTATCGACTCCAGCAAGGGCGAATGCAGGGGGGCGGTAAAGGTGAGGCGGTTGACGGAGATGGCCCCCCGCTGGAGAGACAACTCAATGCCCCGTTCCAAGGATGCCACATCACCGGACAGGACAAAGTGTCGAGAACCATTCACATTGGCCACATAGAGAGCGCCGGGTACCTCTGCGCATATCCGCTTAATCTCTTCAGCCTCAAGCCCAATAACCGCGGCCATGCCTCCGGGGCGCTTCTCCCCGGCCTGCTCCAGGATGAGGCCTATCCCCTTGGCTATCTTCAAGCCGTCCTCAAAGGTCACGGCCTCAGCCGCCACCAAGGCGGCATAGATGCCCATGCTGTGCTCAGTAATAAAATCCCATTTGCCTCCCTTTCTGCGATAGCGGTCAAAAGCGATCATGCTCAAGAGATAGCTCGTCACCTGTAATTTAAGATTGAGGTAGCGATCTTCCTCCTCTCGTTGAAAGAAAAAAGAGGAAAGATCGAAGCCGGCCTTCTCCCATGCCTTTTCCAAAAAAGGATGGGGGAGATTATATCCTCCCCCACTCCTTGTACCTATCTCATCGGGTACCCTGCTCAGCTGGCCAGGGAAACAGAGGGTCACTTTCCCCGCATTATGACGCACCATCAGCTGCTGCTACTTCTCTTCCATGATTATCAACGATATATTGAGCAATGGCCCTGACCGACTGGAAGACCTTCTTGCCCACCTCAGCATCAGGGATGCTGACCCCGTACTCCTTTTCCAAGCCGATGACCAGCTCCAGGGCATCGATGGAGTCAAGACCCAACCCTTCCCCAAAGAGCGGTGCATCGGTACCAATGTCTTCGACTGCTATCTCCTCTAATTTGAGCCTCTCGATAATCAACTTTTTGACGTCTGCGATCAGCCCCTCTGTAACCCCTGTCATCTTTCTTTGTCTCTACCTCCTTATGGCTAACACAATATGGCAAAATAACAGAAAAAGCAGCATAGTTGCAAGCAGTTTTGTCCGGAATTCCTCCGACGGAGATACTGTAAAGGATGGAAGGTATTTCGGCTGTGATCCCTAAAGGCTTCTTTCTAGTAAATCTGCCTCTCGTCCCTTACCCTGCCACGACAGGGCATACAAAAAAAGGATACACTTCGTCTCTTTTTTATCAGGGGGGATACCCCCACAATTAACTGAAACTATGGATAAAGGTTATGGATTAGGTAGTATGTTCCCTTTCTTCCACCGAGAACCCCATACCCTTAAGCTGCGCAACTAATTTATCGACATCCTCGGAATTAAGGTGCAGGACAAAATCATTTTTCCCGGCCCCAGCCGACGTAAGGGAGCAGAAGCTCTTCACCTCGATGTCAGATTTCTTTACCGTATCGAGCACCCTTTGTAGCCCTTCGGCTTCCGCTGCTCCATGGACGATTATCCGCTTGCCGGCCTCGCCGATTCCTAAAAGGGGATTCAATATTTTGTAAAAGAAGTCATTGGTGGTTACTATCCCCACAACCTTACCTCCCTCCACGACCGGCAAACAACCAACTTTATTTATCTGGGCTAAGGCCGCAGCCTTTTCAACGCTGGTATCCGGCGAAACCGTCACCACCTTCTTCACCATGATTTCCTTGACGGTCAATCGTGAAAGGAGATAGTAGAGCTCCCCCCGGCTAAAAGAGGTGGCGTTCGAGGGGCTGGCCTTTAAGAGGTTATCCTTGGTCACCAACCCCACCAGTTTTCCCTTATCAACAACCGGCAGGCGCGCAAATTTGTGAAACTCCATAATTCGCTCGGCCTCTAAAACAGGCGTATCGCTGGGGACGGTGATCACATTGTGCGTCATGATATCACTAATTAACATTTTTCTCCTCCCGCTACAGCTTCTATTCTTTCTACCATTTCAGCGAAAAGGTGTCAATGAGAAATCATAGGCCGAAGGTTTTTGACGCACCGAGTATCTTGGAGAGGGGAAAGGGCACGAAGCATAGACATATTTCCCCTTGACCAATAAGCGCCATTTTCCTATTATAGCTGTGTTCGCAATCAAAAGAGAGATTTTCATCACTGATAGCCGGTTCTCGGAAAGCTGCAAGGAAAATATGAGGAGGTCGTTCACATGGATTGGGGGATGAAAAACCGCCTGTCACAATTGATACAGCCCGACGGCCACTGTTTCTTTTTGCCCATAGATCACGGATACTTTCAGGGACCCACCCAAAGGCTGGAGAAGCCGGGCGAAACAGTGAGGCCCCTCCTCCCCTATTGCGACGCACTCTTTGTTACGCGCGGTATAGTGCGGTCGTGCATAGATCCGACCAGCAGCAAACCGATCATCCTCAGGGTGTCGGGCGGGACCAGCCTTGCGGGAAAAGATCTGGCCCATGAGGGCCTTACTACTTCTGTCCGTGAAGCCGTCCGCCTCAATGCGGCCGCCGTGGGGATCTCCATCTTCGTCGGCAGCGATTACGAGCATGAGACGCTGTTAAACCTGGCCAACCTCGTGAATGAATGCGAAGAATACGGCATCCCTGTCATGGCGGTCACCGCTGTGGGGAGAGAGTTGGAAAAGAGGGAGGACCGCTATCTGGCCCTGTGCTGCCGCATCGCTGCCGAATTGGGCGCACGGGTCGTGAAGACCTACTGGTGCAAAGATTTCGACAAAGTCGTAGATACCTGTCCCGTGCCCGTGGTCATGGCAGGCGGCCCCAAGTGCAAGACGGATCTTGAGGTATTCGAGTTTGTCTTCGATGGTATGCAAAAGGGAGCTATCGGTATAAACCTGGGCCGTAACGTCTGGCAAAACAAACACCCGGTGGCCATGGCCAGGGCCTTGCGCGCCATCATCCACGAGAACGCTACGGCCCAAGAGGCTCAAGACCTGTTCGACAGCGTAAAAAGCGGCAAGCAGTAGTAGCCTGGACCCCCAGGGGGGAATCGCAAAGAAAAGGTCACCAAACAGCGTGTTTTCATGGGACTGCACCTCTCGTTTCACCTTTTACCAGATAGTCATAAACCGTTTTTGACAGGAAGATAGCGTGCGCGTAGCAATGTACTACAATAACCAGGACGTGCGCCTGGAGGAGATGCCGGCGCCTCGGATTGGCCCTGGTGAGCTGCTGGTCAAGGTGCTGGCCAGCGGCATCTGCGGCAGCGATGTGATGGAATGGTATCGCATCAAAAAGGCCCCTCTCGTGTTAGGCCACGAGATCACCGGAGAGATCGCCGACGTCGGAGAGGGTGTTGATTGTTACCATGTCGGCGACAGGGTCTTCGTCTCCCACCACGTTCCCTGTAATACCTGCCGTTATTGCCTGCATGGCCTGCACACGGTTTGCGAGACCCTGCACACCACCAATTACGATCCTGGTGGCTTTGCCGAATACCTGCGGGTGCCGCCCCTCAATGTGGATCGGGGCGTATTTCTACTCCCCGATGAGATATCGTTCGATGACGGTACGTTCATCGAACCCCTGGCCTGCGTCGTCAGAGGGCAGCGGCTGGCGCGTCTACTTCCGGGTCAGACGGTTCTTGTCCTCGGCAGCGGTATCTCCGGGCTGCTTCACGTGGCCATGGCCCGCGCTTCAGGGGCCGGTCGCATCGTCGCAACGGACGTCAGCGACTACCGGCTGCATGCTGCGCAACGCCTCGGGGCCGATTGCGTCATCCATGCCGAAGCGGACGTTCCTGCCCGCTTGCGTCAGGACAACGACAATAGACTGGCCGATTTGGTCATCGTCTGTACCGGGGCCTTTCCCGCTTTTTCTCAAGCCTTGCAATCAGTGGAGCGCGGGGGGACGGTGCTCTTCTTCGCGCCGACAGGGCCGGGGATGGAGCTCCCCGTTCCCGTCAACGAGTTTTGGCGCAAGGGGATCACCTTGATGCCCTCCTATGGCGGCGGACCCCTGGATATCTGCGTGGCCATCGATCTGATCCGTGCTCGCCGGGTGCCGGTACATGAGATGATCACCCACCGTTTGGGCTTGGCGGAGACAGGTTTGGGTTTCCGTCTGGTGGCAGAGGGTGGTGAATCCATTAAGGTAATCGTTGAACCACAGCGATAAGGTTAACTCTAAAACCGCACAAGGAGGAAAAAGATGAAAAAAGGCATGAAGATTACGGGGATCATCCTCCTCTCTTTTGTACTGCTCGTGATCGCAACAGCATTTATCCTCCCCTACCTCGTCAGCCTCGATACATACAAGGGGATGATCGAGGAAAAGCTGGAGCAGGCCTTGCACCGAGATTGCTCTATCGGAAAGCTGCGTATTACCATCCTCCCAACCCTGGGGGCCAAGATAGAAAACGTGGTCATCTCCAATCCTCCGGCATTTTCTCAGACCCCGCTGCTCTCCCTGCAGGCCCTCAAGGTCAGGGTCAGGATCATCCCGCTCCTGTTCGGGCGAAAGGAGATTGCCGGGCTCACCCTCAACCGACCCGTGGTCTTCATCGAGAAGAACCCGCAGGGAAGGCTGAATATCCCGTACATGGAAGAGACGGGTACGACGAAGAGAAAAGGTCGGCTGCAGAGCGGCAAGATAAAGACGGATGAGTCAAAGGCCCTGCAAGGTCTTTACCTCTCCAAGGCATCAATCAAAGAGGGGAAATTCATCTATCTGGACAGGAGTGCGACACCGGTCAGTAGAACCGAAATAGAGCGGATCGATTTGGATTTGCGTGACCTCTCCTTGGACAAGAAAATACAATACAAACTCTCTTTGCGATGGTCACCCGGGGAAATAGTGCTCGCCGGATGGGCAGGGCCCCTGGGCCGGACCATCGATCTGAAAAATATCCCCTTGAAGGGCAGGCTGCAGGCAGATTTCCCTGAACTCGCCTCCCTCATGAAAAAACTCTCGGAAGGGGGAGAAGATACTATGGGAGGGGCTTTAAAGGCCGACTTGAGCTTCGAACGAGATAAGGGTTCCTCTCTCAAGGCCAAAGGTGAAATCACCATGAATGACCTTATCGTATCTCAAGCAATCAGGCTGAAGGGGCTTGTAGCCCTGGCGGGCGACCTCATAGTCCCGGCTCAAGGCAACCCCCTGCTCTCTCTGGAGGCCGATTCTTCTCATTTAGATATTGCACTGGTGGAAAAGAAAAAGGGCGCAGAAAAAGAAACTCCTCCCAAGAAGACACCAGGTAAAGAGAAACAGACCGCGCACAAGGGCGGCTTCGATGTACGGGGGCGTCTCAGGGTCAAGGAAGGGACGTTTCAAAAGACCGACTTTCGCAATCTCCTCGTTGCCGGTGAAATGAAGAGCGGGCAGGTAAAGATTACGCAGTTCACCTGCGCTGCCTTTAAGGGGACAGTGGAAGGGGACGGGAGCTTCGATATGGCACACGACCCATCTCCCTTTCGTATGAAGGCCAAGGTGACGGAAGTGGATGTCGACACCCTCGTGTATGCCTTTACCTCATCCAAGGAGATGGTAAAGGGAAAGCTCAACGGCGAGGTTGCACTGGGGGGAGCGGGGCTTTCCTTCGACACTCTCAAAAAATCGCTCACCGGCAATGGAAATGTTCAGGTAAAGGAGGGTGAACTGACCTCGTTGAACCTTATCAATCGCATCGTACAGGCGCTGGGAGGAAAAGGTGGAGGGAAAGAGAAGACCACGTTTGACGATCTCAGTACTGCTTTTACCGTCCAGAATGGAATGGTTACCGTTCCAAACCTGCTTCTCTCTGAAAAGGACACGGCCATTAAACTGTCGGGGGATATCGGCCTGGACTCGACATTAAAGATGGAAGGAGAAGCCCATTTGCCTTCCTCGGTGACAGGCGACCTCACGGGAAAAGGATGGAGTTTTTTCATGGATGACAAGGGCCGCCTCACCATCCCCTTTTCCCTCACCGGGGACATTAATAAGCCGAAAGTGGGGATCAGTACGAAACTCATCGAGCAAGGGGTAAAGGGGGTGCTGGAGGAATTCATGAAAAAGAAACAGAACAAATAACACTAATTAAGGTACAGCAGCCGACTGGTTACAACCCAAGCTCGTTCATCACTTCGGCTTACTGCATCGGCAGAGTGCTGTCGTTAGGTAGCGCAGAGTAAATGCGTTAACGATAAATGACAATAAGGGGTCGATCTTTCCCTTCAACCCCTTATTCCCCAACCTCAACCTTGATCTGCTTCGGCTTTGTTTCCTCTTTTTTTTTATGGAGGACTATGCGTAGAATCCCGTC
>MGQS01000106.1:15526-16099 GCA_001797905.1 Deltaproteobacteria bacterium RBG_16_54_11
TCAACGGTATCAGGGAGGCTGAAGGAGCGGCTGAACTTGCCATACGGGCGTTCGAGCCTGTGGTAATCCTCTCTCTTGGTCTCCTCCTCTAGCCTTCTCTCGCCCTTGATGGTGAGCACACCTTCCGCCACCTTGATGTCGATTGCCTCTTGATCTACCCCGGGAAGCTCCATCGTCAGTATAATCTCATCCTCTTTCTCCACGATATCCACCGCAGGCAGCCAAACGCCGGCTACCTGATCCAGCGTCCCCCGGGAAAAGGTCTCATCAAAGAGTTTGTTCATCCTCTCCTGCATTTCCATAAGGTCTCTCAGAGGCTCCCACCTGGTCACCACCATATGCTATACCTCCTTCGCCTCATCATTATCATAGGCAAAAATAATCATCCACCTCATCCTTTCAAGAAAAAACGTTGGCAGAACCACTGATGTCGGATTGCGTACGGTGAATAGTGTGGAGTCCCCCATGAGAAGCGGATGGGGAGAAGTTCAATCTTTAACGTCTGGGAGGAAACTGGCTGATTTCCCGAAGGCGAGATATCCGCCGGGAACACCAGGATGTTTGCGCTCTAAT
>MGQS01000106.1:16149-21976 GCA_001797905.1 Deltaproteobacteria bacterium RBG_16_54_11
ATTCGCACCTTCTTTTTCAATTTTTCATATTCATCCCGGACTCGATGCTGAATCTTTTCGATCATCTCCGGGGTCAGGTGCCTGAACCGCCCCTGGATCTTGAGATATTCCTCGACAGGGAGCAACTCGGGAAGATCGACACTCAGCGTATATCTACCCCGCTCCACCTCGTACATCGGGAACATCCCCGTCTTTACTGCCAGACGCCCGGCTTGAACGGACAAGTGGGTAGGCAGGCGCCACCCCGTGGGACAGACCGATAGGATATGAACGTAGGTAGGTCCCTCGATTGCGGCGGCCTTCTGCACCTTCTCCATGAGATCGAACGGGTAGCTCGTGCAGGCTGTGGCTACATAGGGTATATCGTGGGCAACGGCTATCTCGGGCATGTTCTTCTTCCAGGTGGTCTGCCCGGACACCACCCTGCCGGCGGGAGAGGTGGTGGTGGAGGCGCCGAAGGGGGTCGCAGAGGAGCGCTGAATCCCCGTATTCATATATCCTTCATTGTCGAAACAGCAATAGACGAAGTCGTGTCCACGTTCGAAGGCCCCGGAGAGGGCCTGGATGCCGATATCACTGGTCCCGCCGTCGCCGGCCATCGCCATAACGTTGATCTTCTGTTGAGGAAGTCGCCCCTTGCGCATCATCACCTTCAAGCCAGACTCGATACCCGATGCCACGGCCGCGGCGTTCTCGAAGGCGACATGAATCCAGGGGACATTCCATGAGGTCAAAGGCATAGGAGAGGAAACGATCTCCATACATCCGGTAGCACAGGCGATGACGTTGTTCCGCCCGAGGGCCTTGACCACTAAGCGGACCGCCAGGGCCTCAGCGCACCCCTGACACGCCCTATGTCCGGGGGCAAAGTATTCCTCTTTCGAAACCTGTCGTGCTTTCTTGACACTCAAACGGTCTAAATGCTTGATCATCATTCCCTCACGCCGTATATCTCATACCCCTCGCCAGAGCTCTTTCGGGCCTGCCGGATGATCTGCTCAAAGTCCTCAGGGGCAACATCATGGCCTCCTATCCCGGCGATAACATTGACCACCCGCGGGCGCCTCTCCTGCGCGTAGAGGGCCGACCGAATCTCTCCGGCCAGAGGGCCTCCCGGCCCGCCGTAGGATATGGCCCGGTCAATTACCACCACAAGCTCAGCGCCTTTGACGGCCTCCCTGAACTCTTCAAAGGGGAAGGGACGCCACAGCCTGATCTTTACCAACCCCGCCGACTCACCCTTCTCCCTCAGGCTGTCGATGGCAATCGATGCCGTACCGCCCAAACTGCCTTGGGTAATAAGGATGATCTTGGCATCTTCTGTTTTATAGCGCTCTATCGGGTGATAGTATCTTCCGGTCAGATCCCCGAACTCCTGCCACCCTTTCATGATGTACGGCAGGGAGCCCTTGAGCGCCTCATCCTGGGCCTTTTTGGTCTCGGTGTAGAGTGCCGGACCGGTAAAGGCCCCCATGGTAACCGGGTGGTCGGGATGGAGGGTGTAGAGGGGCTGATAGGGGGGGAGATAACGGTTCACCATATCTTGATCCATCATCTCGATGGGCTCGATCATGTGGGTGAGGATAAAACCATCCAAATTGACCAGAAAGGGAAGCAGGCAGTTGCGATCCTCAGCTACCCGATAGCCGATGAAGACGTGGTCGTAGACATCTTGCCCATTCTCGGCAAAGACTTGAATCCACCCACAATCCCTGATGGACATAACATCGGAGTGGTCGTTCCAGATGCCCAGGGGGCCTGAGAGCGAACGATTGGCCAGCAGCATCAAGATGGGGAGCCTGAGAAAGGAAGCGATATAGACGATCTCGCTCATCAAGGCTAAACCCTGGGAGCTGGTGCAGGTGAAGCTCCGGGCCCCAACTGCCGAACTGCCCGTACAGACGCTCATGGCAGAGTGTTCGGACTCCACGGGGATGAATTCGGCATCCAACTCGCCGTTGTTCACCAATTCTGCGAGGTGCTCCACAATATGGGTCTGGGGGGTTATCGGATAGGCGGCGATGATATCGGTATTGGCCTGTTTTACCGCCTGCGCCGCCGCAATAGAGACCTCCATTCCCACCTTAATCGCCATCTACTCCTCCTCATCCACCATGGCTATGGCGTCGGCCGGGCACTCCTGTGCGCATATCCCGCACCCCTTGCAGTAATAGAGGTCATGCTCGATATACCCATCCTCGAGTGCCTTGATGGCCATATCAGGACAGAAGATATAGCAGGTACCACACCGAATGCATCGGTCCTTATTATACACCGGGCGTTGCGATCGCCAATCGCCCGTGCGATAACAAGCGGCATTGCCGGGCTCATCTATCACACAACCGACATTCAGCTCTTTCCAGCCAATCTCATGCTCTTGCTTAGCCATTGCGCATTCCCCATTTTAGAGGATCTTAGTTTCCTTATAGGCCCTCTCAAAGGCCTTGATGTTCCGTTCCGCCAGCCTGCCAAACCTCTCCCGAAAGGGCTCGATCATCGCCCCCTTATCCACCACCTCCGACGCCTTGAGCAATGCCCCCAGCATGGTGGTATTGGTGATAGTCAGACCGAGCTCTTCCTGCGCGATCCTGTTGGCATCAACCGTGGCCACGCGGCTCTTCACCCCCAGCTCTTTTTTTATCTCTTCAGGGGAAAAGCGCGTATTGGCCACCAAAACCCCGTCTGCCTTGAGGCCGTTGCACACATCCACAAGCCGCAAGATGCTCGGATCCAATACCAGGACAATATCCGGCCGGGAGATAACGGCCCTCACCCGGATCTCCTCATCGCTGATTCGGCAGAAAGCCACCACCGGCGCGCCCCTTCGCTCCGGACCGAAGCTCGGGAAGGCCTGGGCATAGCGCCCCTGTTTAATAGCAGCCAAGGCCAACAATTCTGCCGAGGTGACAGCCCCCTGCCCTCCCCTGCCGTGAAGCCTGATCTCAATCATCCTTTCTCTCGCACCTTTTTTCACAATAATGGCGGAAAAAAATAAAACACCTTCCCGCCACGTAAAAACTCTATATAAGCCAAGTAAGCACCCATGTCAACTTTTTTTATACCTCTCTCCTGCCCTCCAGCGATCTGCTCATCGTCTTGATGTCCACATATTCGATGTCCCCCCCCGCCGGAATCCCCTGAGCGATGCGGGTCACCATTATCCCCAACGGTTTAACGACCTTGGCAAGGTAGAGGGAAGTGGCATCGCCCTCGATGGTCGGGTTAGTGGCGAGGATGACCTCTGTTACCCCGCCTTGTTTCAATCGTTCCAAGAGCTCTGCTATCTTCAACCCCTGCGGCCCTACCCCGTCCAAGGGGGCTATAGCGCCGTGCAAGACGTGATAAAGCCCTTTAAAGATCCCCGTCGCCTCGATGGCCATGAGATCGCTCGGCTCCTCTACCACACACAGGCTGGAATGGTCCCTCTGGGAATTTCTGCAAATGGCGCAAACCTCTCCCTCGGCGATGTTAAAACAGGTCCGGCAGAGCCCTATCCTCTCCTTGACCCTCAGGATGCTGCGCACGAGGGCCTGGGCATCCTCCTGCGAGGACTGGAGGATATGAAAGGCAAGCCGGGCCGCCGTCTTCTTCCCGATACCCGGAAGCTTGGCAAGCTTAGCGATCAAATCTTCAATTGCCGGAGTATACGTGGACATCTTAGATCAAACCAGGGATGGCCATGCCACCCGTCAGCTTCTTCATCTCCTCGGCCCCCATCTGCTGCGCCTTCCTGATCCCATCGTTCACCGCTGCGATGATCAAGTCCTGAAGCATCTCGATCTCCTGGCGATCGACGACCTCCGGATCTATCTTGAGGGAGAGGATCTCCTGTTTGCCGTTGATCACCACCGCAACCATCCCTCCACCGGCTGTGGCTTCCACCGTCTTGCCCGCCAGCTCTTCTTGGAGCTCCACCATCTTGGACTGCAGCTTTTGCGCCTGCTTCATCAGATCTCCTAAACCCTTGCTCATCTTACCACCTCCTCATGATCACGACCCCTCTTTTACCTTGACCTCAACAATCCGACCCTGGAAGATCTCAACGGCCTCCTGGATAACAGGGTTGCCCACGGCCTCTTTCTTCAGGTGTCTCACCAGATCCGTCTCGCCATCATGGGCTGAAGTTCTCGCGGTTTTCTTTGCCTCCTTCGAAAGGTTGGTGGACTGGATCTTCACCTGCACCTCTTGTTTGAAATGGCGTCGGGCAATCTCCTCCACGGAGTGGAGCGTATCGCGTTCGGAGCAGCGGTCGAGGGCGAAAGAACCCTTGGCAAACCCTATTTCCAGACACGCATCGTCGAGTCGAACGAGATGCCCCTGTATGAGAAAAGAGGCAAGGACGGGGTTCTCACCCCTGACAAAGGTGAGGAACTCCTCCCACTGCCGCAGGGCCTCCTCCCCCACTTCTCCCCCTACCGGCGCAGGGGAGGTCTCACTCGCCTCTTCTGCCGGCATTTGCTTACCCCTTGATTCATCGTCTTTTTTTTCCTGCTTTGAACCGGTAGAACCCCCTTCCGCGCTCGGCCCCCTCCGGGAGAGGGTAGCTTCCAATTGTTCTATCCGCGATAAGATCTCTTCCATCGGAAGCAACGATGCCAGACGCGCCATCTCCACCACCGTCATTTCCAAAATCACCTTGGGAAAGGGGGTTCGCGCCATCAACTCCTCACCTTTCAACAGCATCTGAAATAACCGGTGCAGGTCCTCAAAGCTGACGCCCGCTGCCTGTTCCACGAGCAATTTTACCTCATCCTCAGGTATATTGAGCACAGGGCTCTCGCCCCCTTCGAGCTTCACCACCAAGAGGTTACGGAAGTGGCTCAGGAAATCCCTGCAAAACTGTCCCAGGTCATAACCGAGTTTGTACAGCTCATCGACGAGGGAGAGACACCCTTTGACCTCCTTTCGGAAGATGGCCCCGGAAAGGTCAAAGAGGATCTTCCGATCGGCGATCCCGAGCAAGGTTAAGACATCCTCTCTCTTTACCTCTTCACCGCCATAAGAGATGGCCTGGTCGAGTAGGCTCTGGGCATCCCTCATGCTTCCCTCTGCCTCGCGGCAGATGAGCATGAGGGCATCATCGGCTATCTTCACGCCCTCGGCAATTGTTATCTCGCGTAACCGCTCAAAGATCACGGTCACGGGGATTCGCTTGAAGTCAAAGCGTTGACAGCGGGAGAGGATGGTCAGGGGGATCTTATGGGGCTCGGTGGTCGCAAAGATAAAGAGGACATGGGGAGGGGGCTCCTCTAAGGTCTTCAGCAGGGCATTAAAGGCGCTGGTGGAGAGCATATGGACCTCGTCGATGATATAGATCTTGTACCTGCTTTTGCTGGGGAGATACCTGACATTCTCCCGGAGCTCCCGCACGTTATCCACACCGGTATTGGATGCCCCGTCGATCTCGAGCACATCGATGGAGTTGCCCTCGGCTATCTCCTTACAGCTCTCGCACTGGTTGCAGGGCTTTTGAATCGGGCCTTGCCGACAATTCACCGCCTTGGCCAAGATCCTGGCTGCCGAGGTCTTACCCACCCCCCGGGGGCCGGCAAAGAGGAAGGCGTGGGCCAACCTATTGGTTGCGATGGCGTTCTGGAGGGTACGGGTCACATGCTCCTGACCCGCCAGCTCCTCAAAGACCTGCGGCCGCCATTTTCGCGCTATGACAAGGTAGCTTCCCATATTTTCTCATTCACCACGGAGTTTCACGTCCCGCACTACTTTGTATAATGATGCTCCTTTAAATCTTTTAAGGACATCATGCCGCAAGGCGGCAAAATATAAAGGACGGGATGTCGCAAAGCGACAGAATTGCACTGCACTAATA
>MGQS01000106.1:22101-22258 GCA_001797905.1 Deltaproteobacteria bacterium RBG_16_54_11
AGCTAGGTTTACTGCGACACCGAATGAGGTTACTACCGCTGCTTCCTTCCGGACCTGACGGGGTTTGTAACTATCCGGTACGCAGGACCCAGCTATCAATACTGGCTATTGATAGACGCTGAATGCTGCCAAGGCACCCTCACTGATATTCTTAAAA
>MGQS01000107.1:0-219 GCA_001797905.1 Deltaproteobacteria bacterium RBG_16_54_11
CTTGCTCACCACGCTAAATATCACGCCTTCCACGTGCTTGGTGCGTATCGGAGGCAGGGGGGTGAACTTGTACAGGATCGAGTAACCGGCCATAATTCAATATCCTGAACCATCTATGAATTGGTGGAGTCTATCTTGTGTAAACATAACATTATCCAGAAAGAGATGGCGGACTCCCTGGTGTAATCGGGTTATCAGTTACAACGAACTTACAAAGGC
>MGQS01000107.1:701-943 GCA_001797905.1 Deltaproteobacteria bacterium RBG_16_54_11
GGCCATAGACCAGGCTTCTGACCGACCGGCCAAAATCCTTTTCTCGGCCCGAACGCTGTTTCAGGTAAATCTTGGAAATAGAATCCATCTTCTCGCCTTGTTCCATAAAGGTACGAATCGTGCCACCAGATGTAAATAGTGCCTTCCAATTCGATGGGGCAGGTTGGCTCATCGAGCACGTTTATCCTCCTCCTCGTCCAGGCTATCCAAGGTAGAGCCGCGTTGCGACTGCATCTCCTCGT
>MGQS01000107.1:1081-1906 GCA_001797905.1 Deltaproteobacteria bacterium RBG_16_54_11
TGTCCACGCCTGGATTGAGATACACCTGCTGCAAAAAGAACAGGGCGCTCATCGCCTGGCGCTGGTAATAACGTTCATCCTCCTCGGTCTCATTGGCGATCAAGGTCTGGGCCTCGACCATCTTCTCATGCAGCACCTGCAGCATAGCAGCAGCGTCATTGCCGTTCAGATCCAGCGGATCGTCGCTGCCTACGTTTAGCAACTCCTTGAGCTTCCTCTCGTTGGAATAGAACAGGCTCAGGACCGAGGCTCCATCCGGCAGCCTTCCATCGGTCAGTTCGAGGCGTTCGAATTGGGAACGGGTCATGTCTCCACTCTCGACCATCTGCTCCCTCATCGTTCGTTCGTCCATCACGCCGGTATTCATGTCTTGCAGCCTTCGATCGGCCCTGACCTTCCTTATATCCGCGACCTGCCTATCCTGGGCGTCGTCCTGAAAATCGAAGCTCAGCATCAAGTGCGGAGGCAGGTATTTCTGATTGAAGCCCATCTCGATGGTCTGGATGATCTGGCCGGGGGCTTTGCCGCGCTGCTTCAAATGCTGCAAGAGGGCCTCGGCCCGCGTCGCTCCGCTCTGGGATGATGGGAACAATTCTCTCGCATCCACCCCAAACGCGAGTGCAATCGTGGCCATGCCAAGCTCGACCGAAGTGCGTTCGTCGAACCCGTCCGGCAGGCTCGAAAGCTCCACCACGTCCAGCTTGGCCTCCGGCAGGCTCGACGATCCGGCTACGACGATCTTCGAATAGCGGCTGAGACCCATCGAATCCAACGCGCTCTCGGCCAGAGCGAAGGCGGACTGCACGTCCGACGGATCCAAACCAC
>MGQS01000107.1:2090-2368 GCA_001797905.1 Deltaproteobacteria bacterium RBG_16_54_11
TGCCGTCCATGTCTTGAAATAATATCGGGGACTCGGAATTGCCGGTTCGTATGCACCTGGCTGCATCGAGATGAACTACCGAGAGGGGCGCACCTTCGACCGGGCCGGTCTTGTCGCCAAAGCCGACGATCTCGGCGAAGAATCCATTATCTTGACATAATAAATCCTCCAACCAGGGCATGAGAAAGGCCGCCCAGCCCTCCCCAAACTGAGACGTGCCATAGAGGTACTCGGTCATCTTCTCGGCTTGCTGAACGTGTTCTCGGATCGCCGCGTTG
>MGQS01000107.1:2485-2799 GCA_001797905.1 Deltaproteobacteria bacterium RBG_16_54_11
CCACCAGGGGGGCATTTGCATACCGGCGCGGGCCATGAACACGACCGGCATGACCCCAATCGGCATGCGCTCGCGGGTCGTGTTGTCCACCGAGAGTTTGCGGGACTGATCGATAATTTGAACCATATCCGACATAGCTCTATCCCTGCCTGTTCGCCTGTTCTGGCTTACCCATCATCGCCTGCTTTGTTTCATTCTTTCTTATCTTTCGGGCATGGTTTGGCCGTCAATCGTTTGCACCCGCGGCCTATGTTGGGGCGTAAACGTGAGACGCAAGGCATCCGCCATGTCCGGGCTGCGATGCAACAGCTTCC
>MGQS01000107.1:2875-5642 GCA_001797905.1 Deltaproteobacteria bacterium RBG_16_54_11
CAACAAGCGGTCGTTGGGAAGCATGGCAGTGTTAGAGACCCGAAGCCACTCCCTCATCAGCCACCACAATTGGTCTCCCAACTGCTGGAACTCGCCTTCCTCGGCTCTTAGAGCCTTGCTCGGCATGTTGGCCGTCTTTACGCTCACGGCACGGATGTTGTTGACCAATCCCATCCGTTCTCTCACCTGGCGCATAATAGAAGGCGCTACCCCACTCCCCACGCCGGTCGCATCCACAAACACCATCTCAACGTCCTTCTTTTCGATAATCAAGTTCGTGGCGCGCATCGAGCTTTCGTCGGTGTCAATCCCGCGCCATTTGTCGAACGTGATGAAGCCTCCATACCTCGTGCAGGCTACATTCGCATCCACCCCGAACTCGGCTATATCCAGGCCCAGGATGCCCTTCACGTCACGGGGCGGGATCGCCCCGTAAGTAGATAAATAAAGATCATACCTCGCCCTTGCTTGACTGATCCAATCCTCAGAAATGAGCTGTTGCTCACCCTGGGTCGGGTATTCACCCAGCACCATATACGAGAACTCGGGACTCTCGACCTTCCTCTTTCCGGCAGCCAAAGGAGGGTAAGCACGGCCATCCGGAGCAGTGGCAGAACAGCCAACCAGGTAATCAGGCAGGTCATACACGCCATCCGCTTCCTCATTCTCATTAATCATCAGCGGCCGAGTCCATTCGTTGATCCGCCTGATCGTCGTGTCCCGATCCACCGCTCCGGGTATGACGTTCCTCCCGGTCTGCACGTTCGGATGATTGAACGAACTCAAATGCACCACCGCCGCCTGCCGTGAGGCCTCCTTATGATATACGATCCCAGCCCTGATCTTCGGGTTGAACATAATCAACACCCGATACAACCCTCCACTCGTACAGCCTTCAATCCCCTTATATACGTCATCCGGCACGGCATCCCCCTCATCCACCACAAAGAACAACTGGGGGGCGTGTTTGCCGGCAAACTTCGCCTCTCGTTCCTGCGAAGTGCCCGATCCGGGAATAGACCAGCCTACGATAAACGAGTTAGCCCCATCGTCGGTAGCCTCCTCCTCGCTCCGGCCTATATACATGTTCTTGATCACATCATATTTGAATAATTGCCGAATCCTCTTTACCTTCGCCCATACCTCGCCCCACAATATCCGCTTCAAGTTCTCGAACGGCGGGGCAGCCGTCAAATATACCTTTGACTCCAAATGCACCTTGTAGAACCAGGTAGCCAAGCTCGCCGCACAAAAACTTTTCCCGGGGCCCGTGCTCGACCGCGCTATCGTCACCGGGTTCACCAGCACGCTCTCCATCACCCTCTCGGTGTCCACCGTCGTCCGTTCCTTCAATACCTCCCTACAAAAGCCAACCGGGTTCTCCTTGTACTTCTCAGACAACAGCCGCGTCTCCTCCATGTTCGCTATGATCCGCTGCGCTTCCTTCCACGCTTCCGCCATAGCCCGCTCAATCCACTCAGCCCGCCTGCCCCCCTTGAGCAGCTCCTCCACTTCCCTGACCTGCGGCCTCAGAAAATCATCCACCGCCTTGCCACTCCTCTACGCTACGTGACATTCTGCCACCTATTCACTTTCCATGCCTTCATCAATAGGAAGAACCACTTCACTGAACTCGGCCTCCGCCTCGTTCTCCGGAGGAATGATCATCGATAACTCCTTCCCGTTCCTGATCGCTTCCTTCGCCTCCCCCACAAACTTCCGCACCATCTCATCCCTCATCGAGTCCGGATTCACCCCTATCGCCTTGGCTTCCTTCTTCCAGTTGATGTTTAAGGTGGTTGGCGCATTTAGCCCCAGGATTTGGCACCTCATCTGGATACAATGCTCCACCCCCTGCAGAAACACTGCCATCCCAACCATCTCCTTCTTCCTCTTCGTTACCTTCTCACGAATAAATAAATGCGTCTTCTTGCCAGCCTTCTCTCCCACCTTCTCTCCCACCGTGTTGCGCTCGTTCCGATCAATCGAGTTGCCTCCCGTTTCGCTTACCTTGCCCCCCTCCATCGCTTCTATATTCCCCGTGTTCTCATCCCGAATGCTCTCCACTATCTCCTCATTGAACAGGGCATTCGATCTGTTCCACCCATCCCAGTACGCCCGCTCCAATACGTCAACCCGCACCAGCTCCCGCGCCTTCGCCGCATCAAAATCAACCAGCTGCGCCTCCACCCACTGATCCCGCAAGATCATCAGGTCGTGACCAACCGTCGATAAACTTACACTGTATGGCCGATTCTCAGTCAACCAGCTCGCTATCTCAGCCTGCTGCCAGCCATTCAAATACATCCTGGCCTCATCCGCCAAGTCAGCCTCCTTCTGGTTCTTCGTGCGCTTTTGAGACCATCCCGCACCGCCATCCACAGAGACTACAATGCCTTTCGCCATTTCCTCCTCGACCTTACCCAGTTCACTCATGCCATAATTTTATCACACAACTTCGCCCATGTCCTATCCTGCACTTCCCCATGCACACGTGTGCAGTCCCCCTCCAATATCTCTCCCCTGGCATCTTTACTCCCCAACTCACCCTACCATCATCCCGCTACCCCACTCCCAGCGTTCCTCCACTCAAGCCATCATCCGCCCTACCAGCCCTACCCATCTTTCCAGCTTACCAGATTTCCAACTTTTGCGAACGGGGGAATAGCCTTGGCGCCCTCCTCCCTCCGGGGACTGGGGCGCGGGTGCGGTCGTACCCCGCGGAGGGGTGTCGGCGGGGGGTGCGGTTTGGAGAGCGTGGGAGGGG
>MGQS01000108.1:0-9440 GCA_001797905.1 Deltaproteobacteria bacterium RBG_16_54_11
CTATCCCTCCTGCTTTCCAACACGCGTGTCGCCATGATGGCCGGCACATTGCACCCGAACCCCATGATCATGGGGATGAAGGATTTTCCGTGCAACCCTAGGGTGTGCATGACCTTGTCCATGATGAAGGCGCACCTGGCCATGTAGCCCGTATCCTCAAACAGGGCGATGCAGAAAAAGAGGATGAATATGTTTGGCAAGAATACGGCGACCCCGCCCACGCCGCTGATGATCCCGTCGACGACGAGATCCCTGAGGAGGCCCTCTCCCATCAGCCCACCGACGAACCCGGCGAGGAGCCCCACACCTGCGTCGATCCATGCCATGGGATATTGCCCCACCTTGAAGGTGAGCTGGAACATGGCCCAGATGAAGAAGATAAAGATCGGAAAGCCGAGCAGGCGGTTCGTCAGGACCGTATCCACCTGGTCGGAGAGGTAGCGCCTGTCCTTCCTGGTATGCCGCAGGGTCTCTTTGAGGGCCCCATGGATGAAGCCGTAGCGGCGGTCGGCTATGAGGGTCTCCGGATCATCGCCCAGTATTTTCTGGAGGTGGGCGTTGCTCTGTTCCAGCTGGTCCAGGATGGCCTTCTTGCTGGATTTCTTTCCTATCTCTTTGCCGACCTCTTCGTCGTTCTCCAACAGCTTGATCGCCATCCACCGGGCGTGGTGTTCGTCCACCGATGATTCAGCGGCTCGAATCGACCCTTGCAGCTTTTCGATCTCCTCTTCCATCTCCTGACCGTAATGGATATGGATGTGGCGGGCAATTGATTCCCTGTCCTCCGCCACCTTGACGACGGCTTCCAATAATTCCCTGGTCCCCCGCCCCTTGGTCCCCACCGTCGGGACAAAGGGCACCCCCATGAGCAGGGCGAGCTGCTCATGATCGATGAGCTGCCCCCTCGATTGGGCCTGATCAACCATGTTGAGGGCGAAGACCAACTTCACTCCGAGATCGATCAACTGAGTTCCGAGATAGAGATTGCGTTCGAGGTTAGAGGCGTCGATCACGTCGACCACAAGATCGGGTTTTTCCTCGATGATGTAGTTGCGTGCGATGATCTCCTCCTGGGAGTATGCGGTCAGGCTGTAGGTCCCCGGCAGGTCGACGACCCGGATGCTATAGCCGTTATAGGTGGCGGTTCCCTCCTTCTTCTCGACGGTGACGCCGGGCCAGTTCCCCACCTTTTGCCGGGCGCCGGTGAGGTTGTTGAAGATGGTCGTCTTTCCGGAATTCGGGTTGCCCGCCAGGGCGATGGTGATCTTCTTGGTCATTAATCCCCTCTTGTCTCTTCCTCGAGTTTCCGCACCAAGATCTTTTCGGCCTCGTTATGTCTCAGGCTGACGTGATACCCTTTCAGGACATATTCGATGGGGTCTTTCAGCGGCGCGTATTTTTCCACGACGATCTCTGCTCCCGGGACAAAGCCCATCTCCATGAGCCGGTGTCTGAAACGCCCCATGCCTTGCACCCGCTCAATAATAGCCCTGTCTCCGGTCTGCAACTCATTCAGTCGTCGTACGGCCATTAGGTACTCCTCATGTCCCGTGTGTATCAATTATTGTAGTAACTAAGATCTTTTTAGCCATGCCGAACCCTAGAGCGATCCGGGTTTCCCGTGAAGCCACAATCAAGGGGCCCGGCCCGCTGCTCTTGATGACCTCTACCTCGGCATCCCGATTGAGGCCCATGCTCGTTAAACGACGTTCCATCCCCTTGCCGCCACGGAATCCCACAATGCGGACCCGTTCGCCCGGGGAGGCCATGACAAGCGGAATGATATTTTTTCGTGCCCGCAGGCAGTTGGAGCAGAGCCCATAGATATCCATCCGGTGCTGGAGGTCGTGGAATTCCATGCTGCGGGCCGTTTCTGCTTGCAGGGCCTCGATTTTTGGATTGTAGAACTCCAGAATGGCGCCGCAGCGGACACAGATCAAGTGGTCATGGTGGCTGTCCAGGTGATGGTGCTCATACCGGGGTAGCTGGTCTGTGAACTGCTTTTCGCGGGCAAAGCCGTAGTGGGCGAAGAGCTTCAGGTTTTCCACGATAAACTCTTCCGGGAAGATCTTCCCTCGCTCTTTGAGAACCCTGCAAAGCTCAGCCGCAGACACGTGGTCCTCGGTGCGGAGAAAGGCCTCGAGGATTGCCAGTCTCTCCTCGATGCGGTCAAGGCCCTCTCCTTCAAAGATGACCTTGAACTGTTTATAGATATCCCTGTGGCCTCTTCTCATACTCATAATCCGCACCCTATCGCGCCTCTTTCCCGCGTTCCTTTGTGAATAACTGGCGTCTTTTCCGGCCCACACCCCTTTTGGCGCATTGGGGGCAGTAGCCCACCAGCTCAAATCGGTGAGAGGTTATAACGAAACCATACTTCTTGCCGATCCTCTCTTGGATCTTCACGACCTCATCGTCGGCAAACTCGATGATCTTCCCGCAATTGGCACATCGAAGATGGCAGTGATGCTTGTAACCATAGATTTGTTCATAGTGGCGATGTCCGTTCTCAAAATAGACCTCCTTGATCAGGCCGCTTTCGATGAGGAGGGGGATGGTCCTATACAGGGATGCCTTGGAGATCCTTCTTCTCTTGTTCCTCAATCGCAGAAAGAGTTCATCCGCATCGAAGTGATCGTGGGTACAAAAGATTTCCTCAATGATGGTCTCCCTCTCCGGCGTGTTGCGAAGTCCCTTTTCCTTTATATATTCCCGAAATTTATCAATCGGATCCATAATCGTCCTATTATTATTGAGATTCATTAGCAATAATAGCCCCTCCATCCGGCTCTGTCAAGGTCTTTTTTTGATGCGCGACTAAGGCAGGTCCTGAAGTCGTGGGGGGCGGCAGAGAGGTGGATTGGCTGATCGCCGGATCGAAATCATAATAGAACAAAGGGGTAGGCTTGACAGGGTAGGGGGATGTGCCAATCGAAGAGTGGAGGAAACTTATGGGTTTTAGAAGCCTTTATCTTTTAATAGCTCCGCTCGGCCAGAAACATCAAGAGATGATTGAAGACAGGGTGTGCGAAGTTGATGGAGACGGCGATGGCCTTTGCTTTATCGAGTCTCTCTTGGATAAATCGTTGGGCTTCATCCAGAATTCCCGCCTGTGTGACGGCGTCTCTGGCCGCTGAAAACGCAGGAAGTTCAAAAAGGTCTTGCGGGAGTTGAGGATTAACCTTGGCCTTTTGTCGATACCCGATGGTGATGTAGGTCTTTTTCTTCCGCCGCCAATCGCTGCCGATATCTTTGCCGAGGATCTTTTCATCCGCCACAAAATCCAAGAGATCGTCTCTGACTTGATAGGCCAGCCCGATGTGTTCCCCCATCTCCTTTAAGGCGCCTACTAAGTCAGTAGTGGATGAGCAGGAGAGATAGCCCAATTCAAAGGCCAGCGCGAAAAGCCGCGCCGTCTTTTGGGAGATCATGGGGAGATAATCATCCAGGGATACGTTATCTCTGGTCTCAAATTCTTTATCCCTGGCCTGGCCTTCACACACCACATACATGCCATCGGTAAAGGCCTCCATCATGGCAATGAGGTGGGGTGATTGCGACGTCAACAGTTTCCGGTACGCCAGGGCGACCATGGCATCACCCGATAATATGGCGGTGCCGACGTCCCATTTGGTATGCACTGTTTCACATCCCCGTCTGTAATGATCATCATCCATGATATCATCATGGACGAGGGTAAAATCGTGCAGGACCTCGATGGCCACGGCAGCGGGGACGGCATCTTCATAATCACTGCAGAACTGTTCAGCCGTGATGAGGGTGATCAACGTCCGGATGCGCTTTCCCGGCAAGGTGAAAAAATAGGAGATGGGATCTCGCAAAGATGCCGGCCCTGGAAAACGGGCGAATTGGCGCAATTCCCTCTCGATCCTCTCCTGATAGGGGAGCAATATGGCCTTTAATGATTCTGCCATGGTGTGGCCATGTGTTTGAGACAGGTCCATGTTTAATCGGTCGGTGAGGTGGTCGGGACACACACAAAAACATGACAGCATATTCTATATGTTTCGTCAAGAAAAAAATATCATCTAATCGTGCCGATCGCGGCAGATGGTGTGTCAAGACAGTTGTAATTCGCTTTGATCTCACATACAATATTGTCTAGAAAATATGCTTTCAAATCCCCCCAACCCCCCTGGCCAAAGGGCCACCTTCGGTTTTCTAAAGGGTCCCGTACTGTCGCAGTGCGACATCCCATCATTAAGATCTCTATGAAAGCGGAGAGGGACGCTGTGCATAAATCAGAGAGGTCGGGATGTATCGCTATGCGATACAGGGCAACGGGGGATTTATGATTTTACCCGCCAAGGCGGGATTTGGAGTGACGTATCCGTCAAGAGTGATTGCTCTGCGCTGCAGAGGAGGCTAAGCGTTGAAGGTCAAGCTGGCAAAGACAGCAGGTTTCTGTATGGGTGTTCGCCGCGCCATGGAGATAGTGCTGACGGAGGTCAATAAGGGGACCCAACCCCTCTATACGTTCGGCCCCCTTATCCATAACAGGCAGGTGTCGGCGCTGCTCGAAACTAAAGGGGTCAAGGCAATCGATCATATCGAAGGCCTTCATGACGGGACCATCGTCATTCGGGCGCACGGCATCCCCCCGTCGGAGCGCCGTCGCATCAAGTCTTCAGGTCTGCGGATAAGGGATGCCACCTGCCCCCGTGTGGCCGGGGTGCAAGCCATTATCAGCTCTCATACCAAGCAAGGATATCATGCCGTCATCGTGGGCGACAAGGATCATCCGGAGGTCATGGGCTTGATGGGCTATGCTCATGGCAAGGCCCGCGCCATCAAAAGCGCGGAGGAGGTAGCGCAACTTCCCCGCATGAAGAAACTCTTCGTGGTTGCCCAGACCACCCAGGCGGAAAAAAACTTTAAAGAGGTGGTGAAGGCCATACGGGATCGATTTCCCGAGGCCCTCATCTTTGATACGATTTGTGACGCCACTTATAGCCGTCAAGCGGAGGTGCGGGCGTTCTCAGGCCATGTAGATGGCTTAGTGGTGGTGGGCGGCTATAACAGCGGGAATACCCAGCGGCTGGTTCAGATCTCCAGAGAGACGGGGATCCCGACCTTCCATGTGGAAACGGAAAAAGAGCTTGCTAGAGAAGAACTGGCTGCCATGGAGGTCGTGGGTGTCACGGCAGGCGCCTCGACCCCCAATTGGATGATCAAGAGTATACTCAGGGAGATAGAGGGTATACAGAGTCGCACAGAGACTGTTCTGGGCCGTTGGATCATAGGGGTCGTCCGCTCCTTGCTGCTGAGCAACGTGGTAGTAGCAGCCGGGGCCTTTGCCCTTGCTTATGCCGCCGCCATCCTCTCCGGGAGAAGGGCGGATATCATCTATCCCTCGCTGGCTTTTTTCTACGTCTACGCCATGCACGTCCTCAATCGGTTTCTCGATAAAGGCGCCAGCGCTTACAACGACCCGGAGGTTGCCAAATTTTATAGAAAATACCGGACCTTTTTAGTCTTATCGGGGATCGTCTCCATCATAACGGCCCTTGCCCTCTCTTATTATTTGGGCCTTGGGGTTTTTTTCGCCATGGCAGGATTAAATCTCCTCGGTATCGTGTACAGCATCCCTCTGGTGCCCGAGGGGGTCAGGCATCTGTGGGAATATTCCAGGATTAAGGACATCCCCGGCTCCAAGACCCTGTCGGAGGCCCTGGCATGGGGTGTCGTTATCGTCCTCCTCCCGTTGTTGGGAAGCCAAAGAATAGGGTTGCTGGCTGCCCTGGCAGCATTCATCTTCGTATTCTGTATGACGTATATTCGCTCGGCCCTCTTCGATATCTTTCAGGAGCAGGGCGACCTCATCGTCGGGGTAGAGACCCTTCCCATTACGCTGGGCGAGGAGAGGACCTTGCTGCTCCTCAAGGGGGTCGCCGTCTTTTCAGGCATATGCCTCATTGCGGCCCCCCTATCGGGCGCTAGCGGACCATTCGCCTATCTCCTGCTTCTCTGCGTCCTGTCAGCGGCCCTCTGCCTCATGGCATATGAGCGGAAATGGCTTCATGCCGGCAGGCGCTTTGAGGCCCTGGTGGAGGGGAATTTCTTTCTGGCGGGTCTCCTGGGCCTGATCTGGCAGCTTTACACATAATCACAGTAAGGGGTTACCCATTCAATAAAGAAGATAGCTTATGCAAGAACTGATTGATGCCTTTGCGGATATTGGGACCCTATTGGGTTTTGCCGGCGCCGGCATAGCCTATGCCTATATCGGATCGCTCCTCGCCTCCCTGCTCTGCGTCTTCTATGGTTTGCTCCTGTGGAATCCGGGGCAACCGGTTCGCCGGGTGCGGAGTTCGAGAAGGGGAGGGACGGTGAAAAAAGGCAGAGGCCTTCGCTGGAGGCATTGGCGCTAGGGCAGGGGTGATGCTTTTCATTATTATAAATAGCGTCGTCGTCGTAGGGTATCTTTTTGGCGTGTGCTACCTCGCCTACAAAGGGCGCAGGACGATGCGCATGCCCTCCGATTATATGATCGCCGGGCAGGAGACGCCCTCCGGCGTGCTGGGCCTCTCGCAGGGGGCGACCCATATCGGCGCCGCGGCCATCATCGGGTTTGGGGGGACAGCGGCGGTGTTCGGGTTTTCCCTGTTGTGGTTGGGTTTTTTCTGTATCTTGATAGGGGTATTTATCGCCTTCGTCTTCTGCGGCAAGAGGACGCGCCGTATGGGTAGGGCCCTCAATGCCTATACCTTCCCGGAGATGTTGGGTGAGAGGTATCAATCACGCTTCATCCAGGGCTTTGCCGGCATCGTCGTCTTTGCCTTTATCCCCATCTATGCAGCCGCCATCCTCATCGGGATGGCACGGGTCATCGAGGCCTCGCTCCATATCCCCTATGTCATTGGCCTCGCGGCATTCTCCTTGTTCTTGGCCCTCTACGTCATCCTGGGAGGGCTCAGGGGCGTCAAGTACACCGATGCCTTCCACGGGGTCTTTCTGTTCGTCTTGATGGCGATCTTCTGCTACTGGACCTACAAGCTCCTCGGCGGGATCATCCCCGCCCACCAGGCCTTGACGGCAATCGCCCCCCTTGTTCCGGAGCGATTGGCCGAGGGGGGGCTTCAGGGGTGGACAGCGGGTTTACGATTGGGAAGCCCCTTCTGGTGGATCGCCTGCTCCAGCATCATGTACGGTGTGGGGATCGGCACCCTGGTCCAGCCTCAACTCGTGGTGAGGTTCCTGAAGGCTCCCTCAGAACGAGAGTTGGATCGGGGCGTGCTGGTGGCCGGGGTTTTCATGCTGGCCATGATAGGGGTTCCGCTCATCGTCGGCCCCCTGACCAACGTTATATTCGTAGAGAGGTTCGGCGCGATCTCCATTGCCATGGCCTGGGGGAATGTGGATAAGATCATTCCCCTCTATGTCACTACAATCATGCCCTGGTGGTTCTGCCCCCTCTTTCTGGTGGGGATGCTGGCGGCCTCCACCGCTGCCTTAAGCTCACAGTTCCATGTCGGCGGCGCCTCCCTCGGGCGGGACTTCTACGCCAAGGGCATGGGATTTCGGAGGATGGGGGAGGTCTTCACCACCAAGCTGGGGATTGCCCTGACCATTATCGCCACCGTCCTCTGGGGGTTTGTGCTGCCGCCCAGCAGCATCGCGGTTGCCACCGCCTTCTTCTTCGGTCTGTGCGCTGCCTCTTTCTTGCCTCCGTATCTCTTGGGCCTCTACTGGAAAGGGGTGACCAGGGCAGGGGCCGTGGCGAGCATGGTGGGGGGGTTCTGTGTAAGCTTTATCTGGATGATCTTCTTCCACTCTCTGGGATCGACAGCCCTCTTTGGAGCGGCGAATTTGGTGGCTCACGCTGATCCCGCCTCCTGGCAATCGCAGTTGCAGTATGTGGACCCCATCGTCATCTCCCTGCCTGTCTCTTTTGCCCTCTGCATATGGGTAAGCAGAAAGACCAAGCGGATGCCCAAGGAGCACCTCAACCGCTGTTTCCAATACATTGGAAAAGAAAATAAAGGGCGCTAGTCCCGCCTGTGGCGGGATCGAACCCTCTGGAGCGGCTTATTTTATAAACCCTCAGCGCCGCCGCTTCGGTCTCTTTTTGAGGGATTCGGCCTCCACGAAGATCTTTTTCACCGCGGGCAGTTCTTTCCGTATCGCGTGCTCCACCTTGTCGATGGCCTCCTCCACCTGATCCGTGCTGAGGCCGTTTGCAAAGTTGATGTCGAGGTTGACCAGGATATCCTCGGGCCCCAGGTGCATGGTCAGTACATTCATTAACTCCTTTACCTCGGGCACGGTGGCGATGGCCGCCTTGATCTTTCTCAAGTCGGCCTCCGATACCCCCTCCCCGATCAGGAGGCTCTTGGTCTCATAAAAGAGCACCAGGGCCACCAGGGCCAGGATGATCCCGATGATGATAGAGGCCGCGCCGTCGAAAACGGGATGTCCGGTGAGAAAGGTAAGAAGGATGCCCCCCAGGGCGATGGAGAGCCCGAAGATGGCCGCAGAGTCCTCCAGGAAGATGATGAAGATGGCCGGCGCCTTGGACTCACGCAGGGCCCTGAAGACCCCTCGCCTTTTGAAGGTCACCCTGAGCTCACGGAAGGCGATGCGCCAGGAATAACCGTCAAAGAAGAAGGAGAGGGCGAGGACCAGAAATCCCCAGCCCGGCTGTCTCAGGGGTTCGGGGTGGAGGATCTTGGTAATCCCCTCGCGCACCGAGAGGACGGCACCGATGATGAAGATGGAGAGGGAGACGACAAAGGCCCAGAAATACCGCTCCCTGGCATGGCCAAAGGGATGCCTCCGGTCCGCGGGCTTGGCGCTCAATCGTATTCCGAGCAGGAGAAAGGCCTGGTTGCCCGTGTCGGCCAGGGAGTGAAAGCCTTCGGCCAGCAGGGCGGAGCTGTTGACAAAGATCGCGGCGGTGAACTTCATGAGGGCGATAAGGATATTGGCCGACAAGGCCACTATCACCGCTTGTTTTGTCCTGAAGACCGATGCCCTTAAGTCCTCTACCACCTGATTCTCAGAGCTCCTTGACGGTGATCAGATTTGTGGTCCCGGGCAGGTCTACGGGGGTCCCTGCAGTAACCACCACCCGCTGCCCCTTGGCTACCCACCCCCCCCGCAGGGCGGCGGTGATCCCCTTGCCCACGATCTCATCGACGTTGGTGAATTCGGGCACGAGGATGGGGTGTACCCCCCAGGAGAGGATGAGTTGCCTGACCGTGGTGGATTGGGGGCTAAAGGCGAGAATGGGATAGCGGGGCCGGTACCGGGAGACCAAACGAGCCGTCCTTCCCGTAAGGGTCGGCGTGATGATGGCCGCCACCCCCAAATCAGCCGCTAATTGGCAGGCGGCATGGCTCATGGCATCGGCAATCTCCCCCTTCTGATACGGATCAGGGGGGAGGAAGGCTTCATGGGGGAAGCTTTTCTCCGTTGCC
>MGQS01000108.1:9556-10239 GCA_001797905.1 Deltaproteobacteria bacterium RBG_16_54_11
CTCCGCCCTGGTGGGACGAGGGCTTTCCACCATCGACCGCAGCATCTGGGTGGCGGTGATGACGGGTTTTCCGAGGGTGTTGGCCCCCTTGATCAGTTGCTTTTGTACCAGGGGGACCTCCTCCAGGGGTATCTCCACCCCCAGATCACCCCTGGCCACCATGATCCCGTCGGCCTCTTGCATGATCTCATCGATATGCCCTAAGGCCTCATGCCGCTCGATCTTTGCGATGATGGGTATATCGGCATTATGCGATCGTAGGATCTCCCTGGCCTCCTGGATATCCTCGCCGCCCCTGACGAAGGAGAGGGCGATGAAATCCACCTGCGCCTGCACGCCGAAGAGGAGATCATCCTTGTCTTTATCGGTCAGGGCCTTGGCCCGTAACTCGCCGCTCGGTATATTGACCCCCTTATGCGAGCTGATCTCTCCCCCCACTACTACCTGACAGATGACCTCCGGGGGTTTAACAGCAACCACCTTGAGTTCAAGGGTCCCATCTGCCAGCAGGACAGTATCCCCCTCCTTGACATCGTTGGTCAGTCCGGGATAGGTGACGGATATCCGCCGCGCATTTCCCTTGATAGGTTTGGTGGTCAGGGTGATGGTTGCGCCGGCAGTCAAAGATGCGGTTTCTCCTTCGATCTCCCCCACCCGGATCTTTGCCCCCCCGAGGTCTTGGA
>MGQS01000108.1:10271-11417 GCA_001797905.1 Deltaproteobacteria bacterium RBG_16_54_11
GCCTGATCAGGGCGATCTTTTCCGCATGCCCTTGATGATCCCCATGGGAGAAGTTGAGCCTGGCTACATCCATCCCCTGCCTGATCATCTCCTCCATGACGGCGGGGTCGCTGCTGGCCGGCCCGATGGTGCAAACTACCTTTGTCTTCTTTATCTCCCTGTTGCGTTGCGTCACCTGCCGCTCTCTCTCATTTCCCCTGCGATGAGAGGGGAGTTTTTTCCATACACGAGGGCCTGATAAGTTGCTTTCAGGCGCCCTTGTGCGTCAATCACCTTGATGGAATAAGAGGCACTGCGAAGGACAGAAAAAGGCCTATTCCTCCTTGCGCGAACAGGCCCTTGCTACCTCCGATCCCGGTTGTCCTTCGCCCCTGTGGGATATGGCTACCCTTCTTCCTCTCCCTTTGTTTCTTTTCTGGGCGTGGTCCTTGTCTCTTTGGTTCTCAAGCTCGTCTCCAGTTTGTCCAGTGCATCGGCTGTCTTTTCCCTGAGGGAGTTGGTTGCCTTGATGAGGGCATCACCGATGTGGCTGAGGGCCTCGCTTTGTTTCTTCTGATCACCGAGTCCGCCCACCTTTTGATAAGCCATGAACGCAAGGTACAAGGCGATGATAGAGATTATCAATGCTAATTCAGCCATACGTCGTTCACCCTCCCTTTTTTTCTTCTTGTTTTTGAGGCGCCTTTCTTTTCCTCTTTTTTTTGAATTGATCTATCTGAGCGATGATGAACCCCAGGAGGATCCCTGCCATAAGCGGCACCAGGGTGAGCAACGCCTTGGATATCCGGGTCTCCCAGAAGAGGAACCGCACCTCCACCGGCTGGATATTGGTCACTACGTAGATAAGTATAATGATAACAACGACCATGAGGGTGATCAAGCTGCCGGACATGGCTATTGGCCTCTCTTCCCTTTACCGGAGGGGAAGACCCTCTTATATATGTCATTAACGTACTTGAGGTGGATCTTTAAATCGAAAACACCCTGGATCTCTTTATCGCTCAGGCACTGGGCGATATCCGCATCCGCACGGACTAATCGGCGGAAATCCTCCCCCTCCTTCCACGCCCTCATGGCATTGCGCTGTACCCACTGGTAGGCATCTTTTCTGGATGCACCCTTTCTGATGAGGAGCGACAGGAGCTG
>MGQS01000108.1:11596-12723 GCA_001797905.1 Deltaproteobacteria bacterium RBG_16_54_11
AGCGGCCAGGGAGTTGGTCCTCACCAGCCGGGCAAGACCCGAGAGGTTCTCCGTGCCGATGGGGTTTCTCTTGTGGGGCATGGCCGAAGAGCCCTTTTGGCCTTCGGCAAATGGTTCCTCGGCCTCCAAGACCTCGGTGCGTTGCAGGTGGCGGATCTCCACGGCGAACTTTTCTATGGAAGAAGCGAGCAGCGCCAGGGTGGTGAAGAGCTCGGCATGCCTGTCGCGCTGGATGATCTGCGAGGAAACAGGGGCGGGTTCGAGCCCCAGTTTTTTGCAGACGTATTCTTCCACCGCAGGCGGGGCGTTGGCGAAGGTGCCCACTGCCCCGGATAGCTTGCCCACGCTGACTGTCGCACGGGCCCGTTCCATGCGCTCTCGGTGTCTGCGCAGCTCCTCGAACCAGAGGGCCATCTTGAGACCGAAGGTGATGGGCTCGGCGTGCACCCCGTGGGTCCGGCCGATCATGATCGTCTCTTTATGCGCAAAGGCCTTCTCCCTGATCGCCTCCATGAGGTCATCGATGTCTGCGATGATGATCTGGGCCGCCTCCCGGAGCCGCAGCGAGAGTGCGGTGTCGACGATATCATACGAGGTGAGTCCGAAGTGAATATACTTGCCTGCCTCGCCCACGGTTTCTTCCAGTTGGTTGACGAAGGCCGCCACGTCGTGCTTGGTCTCGCGCTCGATCTCATCGATGCGTTTCATGTCGATGCGCGCCCGCTCTTTGATTTGCCGCGCTGCATCGCGGGGTATCTCGCCCAGCTCGGCCCAGGCCTCGCAGGCCAGGATCTCCACCTGGAGCCAGGTCTGATATTTATGCTCTTCGCTCCAGAGCGCTCCCATCTTTTCTCTCGTGTACCGCGGGATCACCGTTATTGCTCCTTATTCATGATAATTGTAGTATTCATTTCCTAGATGAGAAGGAAATCTCAGAGAGTTATTTTCTTGGTAATCCGTCATGACAACTATATCCGTCATGATTTAGGGGAATCCCCCTTAGCCCCTGTATCGCATAGCGATACATCCCGACCTTTCTGATTTATGTATAGCGTCCCTCTCCGCTTTCATAGAGATCTTAATGATGGGATGTCGCACTGCGACAGTGCGGGACCTTTAGCAAACCC
>MGQS01000108.1:12751-15633 GCA_001797905.1 Deltaproteobacteria bacterium RBG_16_54_11
GGGATTTGAAACCTATCTGCAAACTAACCATTCATTGTAACTCTAAAAGAGAAGGGGTGAGTTGTCAATGTGAAAATAGCGGGCAGAAAGTTATTGTCCTATTCAGGGAACGAAACCCTTGCCTTTAGGCGAAGCAAACTATAGGGTTCAATGCCGCACCTTAATTTAGATTCTATGGACTGCGTCATCCCGCAAAGCGGGGAGGGTCCAAGGGGTCAGGGGTTCTAAAAAAATGCCGGAGCCGAAGGTGGCCCTTTGGCCAGTGACCCTTTGGTCATTTGAATGTTTTTCACTCGAACCCTGCCGCCAGCGGCCCCCTACCATTCGGATATTTTTATTGATGGGGTGTCGTCTAACGACACATCCCGCTTCCATAAATTCACATTGTGGGGGTGGGATCGAATCCTTGCATCCTTGACCCCTGCAATCCCGCCTGTGGCGGGATAATTTACTTGCTCTCTCATCCGGCAATCTTGACACCCCTCAGCGACCCTGTTAGATTGTTGACGTGACGAATGATCCTCTCAGGGGAGTTGAGCAGTGGGTATAGCATTTAAGAGCAGGGTCCAAAGTACCAAGATCTTGGACCCCAAAACGGGCTATGAGGAGAAGACCTTGACCTTGGAGACGAGGTGGGATCCCCTGACGGGAAGGACGTCGAGGGTCCTCGACCTTCCCATCAAAAAACTCGATGCA
This sequence comes from Deltaproteobacteria bacterium RBG_16_54_11, assembly GCA_001797905.1. Taxonomy (GTDB): domain Bacteria; phylum Desulfobacterota; class B13-G15; order B13-G15; family RBG-16-54-18; genus RBG-16-54-11. The sequence goes on from MGQS01000108.1 coordinate 13,448, forward strand.
CTGAATATGGAGGAGATGCTGAAGAGGTGCGGAGATGTCTTCTGCCCCTTTTGCCCGGATGTCTTGGAGCAGGTCACCCCCCGGTTCGCGGATGATCTCATAGCGGGAGGCAGGCTGCGATTCGGCGAGGCATGCGTGCTCCCCAACAGGCTTCCTTTTGACAGATACTGTGCCGTTGTCGTGCTCACCCGGCGGCACTATTGCCCCCTCGCCGATTTTACCGAGGAGCAGCTCTTCAACGGTTTTTCAATTGCCCGTAGCTTTCTGCGCAGGCTGGTAGAGGTGGATCCTGCGGCACGATTCTTCTCCATTAACTGGAACTACCTGCCCATGTCGGGGGGGAGCATCATCCATCCCCACCTTCAGATCATCGGCGGTGATCTGCCCACGCACTACCAAGGGGAGATGATCGAGGGGGGGCGGTCATATCGGCAGCAAGGGGGTAATATCTTTTGGGATGATTTACTTACCACGGAAGCGGATCTGGGCGAACGGTATTTAGGGGCTCTCGGCAATACGGCGTGGCTGACGAGCTATGCGCCGCTCGGTTTCGCGGATATCATGGCCGTCGTCAGGGAGCGGACCTCCATCATAGATCTCACCGATCAGGACCTCGGGGATTTAGCCCGAGGGCTGCTCAAGGTCTTCCAATACTTTCAAGACTTCAATCACTATAGCTTCAACCTCGGCCTCTATTCCGGGGAATATGGGGGTGATGATTCCTTTTGGGTAAACGCCAGGATAGTGACGCGCAGATTGCTGCCGCCGGTCGGGGCCAGCGATGTCAGCTACTTTGAGAAGCTCCACAGGGAGTCGATCGGATACAAGAAGCCGGAGCGGCTGTGCGAGGAGATGAAGGCGTATTTCTAGGCGTGCCTGTGCGCCCTCTGGTTATGCAGGGGTGAGCAGACCAGTGGGCCTTTTACGGAATCCGTCAAAAAGAGGGATATGCGAAGGTCATGGCGAAGAGCCATGCCCCCGCGGATCATCGCGGGTCTTGGGGGGAGATAGGAGATGCTAGCGCTCCAAGAGGTCTATGTGGATCCATCGCTGGAGGCTTCCCCTGTAGTCCGGCGTATCAGGCAGGGCCTCAACCATCTCCCGTGGCATGCGCGCGCAGATCTCGATCACGTGATTCAGGAGGTAATCTCCTATCGCGCGGACCCCTGCGGCGCGGGTAAAAAGATCCTCCTGATTCGCCCCTTTCCGGGGAGGCTGGTGAAGGCATGCCCCGGGACCACGGGGCACATCTGCTGCGGGTACAAAACCATAAACGTCGTAACCAATTGCCCCATGGATTGCTCGTACTGCATCCTCCAGGGGTATTTGAACAATCCTTGTTTGACGCTCTATCCTGATTTCGCGAAGGTCTTTGGCGAGATAGAGGGGATCTTGGAAAGACACCCCCATCGCGTGTTTAGGTTCGGCACGGGTGAGCTCGGGGATAGCCTGGCCCTCGATGGGGTCGTCGGCTTTGCCGAGGAGGCCGTCCCCTTTTTTGCGGCCAAGAACAATGCAATCCTGGAGCTCAAGACCAAATCCGCCGAGGTAGATCACCTCCTGGCCCTGGACCACAAGGGCAAGACCGTTATTTCCTGGTCCCTCAATCCCCAGCAGGTGATAGAACAAGAGGAGCATTTGGCAGCCTCGCTTGACGAGCGATTGGCAGCAGCTCGCCGCTGCTCTGATGCGGGATATCCCATAGGGTTCCACTTCGATCCCCTGATCTATTACGCGGGATGGGAGCAGGATTACCGCGGGGTGGTGGATCTCCTGTTTGAGCACATAAATCCCCGCAGGGTGATGTGGGTGAGCCTCGGCGGGCTTCGCTTCCCGCCCGCCTTAAAGCAGGTGGCCCAGGGGCGGTTCCCCTGCTCAAGGATATTCTCGGGCGAGCTGATTCCGGGTGAGGATGGCAAGCTGCGATATATAAAGCCCGTGAGGGTTCAAATGTACCAAAGGATGGTCGAGTGGCTGCAAGCCTACGACGAAGGGCTCTTCATCTATCTCTGCATGGAACGGGGGGATGTCTGGCACGAGGTCTTCGGCAATACCCCGGTGAGCACAGTGGGTCTGAACAGGAGGTTCGAGCAGCGCGTCACCAGCTTCTTGGAGGACGTGCGATGACCAAGGCGATGGGGCTCATCTCAGGGGGGCTCGACAGCATCCTGGCAGCGAGGATCATG
>MGQS01000108.1:15644-15946 GCA_001797905.1 Deltaproteobacteria bacterium RBG_16_54_11
GATAGAGGTAATCGGGGTTGCGTTTACCACCCCCTTTTTCGGGTCTCGAGGGGCAGTGCAGGCAGCGCAGGCGTTGGATATCCCCCTGCAAATCCTGGACATCACCGAGACCCACCTTAAGATGCTGCGTTCGCCCAAGCACGGATACGGCGGTAACATGAACCCCTGCATCGACTGCCATTGCCTCATGCTCAGCGAGGCAGGGAGGGTGATGGATGCGGAAGGTGGCGATTTCCTCTTTACCGGCGAGGTCTTGGGCCAGCGTCCCATGTCCCAGCACAAGGATGCCCTGCGGATGGTGG
>MGQS01000108.1:15983-16279 GCA_001797905.1 Deltaproteobacteria bacterium RBG_16_54_11
GCTCAGCGCCAAGCTCCTTGCCGAGACCATCCCCGAGCGGGAGGGTAAGGTAGATAGGGAGAGGCTCCTGGCAATCTCAGGCCGCTCCAGGAAGCGGCAGATGGAGCTGGCCAAAAAATATCATATTACGCGCTACCTCACCCCTGCCGGGGGGTGCCTGCTCACCGATCCCGGCTTCTCCCGCCGCCTGAGAGACCTCTTCGGCCATCCAGATCAAGCTCAAATCAGGGACATCGAGCTTTTGAAGATCGGCCGGCATTTGCGCTTTTCCCCGGCGGTGAAGGTGATCGTGGGGA
>MGQS01000108.1:16308-16873 GCA_001797905.1 Deltaproteobacteria bacterium RBG_16_54_11
GGACTGGTGGCCCCCGGAGACGACCTCCTGCGGGTGGAGAAGCATCCCGGTCCCGTATGCCTGATCCCTTATGGGGGGTCCATGGATGCAATCCAGCAAGCTGCTGCTATCTGTGTGCGATACAGCGATGCCCCCAAGGCAGAGGCGGTAGCGGTGTTATGGAGCAGGGCAGGGGAAGAAAAGCAAATCAGCGTGCGCTCATGTCCACCGTCCCTGCCGGCCGAGCTGATGATCTAGATAAACGGGGGAGCAGCGGTTGGCTCCGGGGTTTTGCGAACACCACTCCCGGTATTTGCGGTAATCTTTCATGACGGGTTTGTCTCCCTCAAATCCCGCCAAGGCGGGATAAATCCCCCTCAATCCCCCTTTTTCAAAGGGGGAGGTTACCTCTCTGGCTAAACCGAAGGTGACCCTTTGGTCAGAGCCACCTCCGGCCTTTCGTAAAGCGAGGTGGTGGGGGATTTGAAACCCATTTTTCTGAGCAATACATCATGACGGTGCGACACCCACGAACCATGAAAATTAACGCTCTTACCCTCTCCCCCAAAATTGGGGGAGAGGGTTG
>MGQS01000109.1:0-792 GCA_001797905.1 Deltaproteobacteria bacterium RBG_16_54_11
ATCTTCATTGCGGCGTCGATAAAGAGGTGTGGCCCCTTTACCTCTTCGAGCCTTCCCGCAAAGCCCACCAGCGGAACGTGCTGCGCGATCCCCAGCTCCTTTCTCACCCGCTTTCCATTCCCCGGAAATCTGCTCAAATCTATGCCGTTGTAGATGGTGATCACCTTTTGCTCATCGCCGATCCCCCGCCTGAGGTATTCCCTGCGCTCGTCCTCGGAGATGGTGATGATCCGCTCGCAGAATCGGGCAGCCAAACGTTCGAGGAAGACGTAGAGCTGCTCTTTCCCCTTGCCGAAGTACCCGTAGAAGAGGTGACCGTGGGGCGTGTGGATGGTGCGCGTGCGGGTCATCCCCCCGGCGATCCTCCCCAGGATGCCTGCCTTGCTGGTGTGGGTGTGCAGGATGGCCGGCCTTTCCCTGCGGATGAGGGCGATGATCTGAGAGAGGGAGAGGAGATCGTGCACAGGGGAGATATCACGGCGCAGAGAGGGGAGGGGGTGATAGGGGATGCGCGCCTTACGGGAGAACTCCCAGGGGTCTTCCTCAGGTCGTTGCGAAGGGCCTGAGGCCATTATAACCTCAATGCCCTGTTCCCTAAGGCCTCTGATCAATTTAAGGAAAACCCGGGGCGCGCCGCCCTTATCGAGCCTTGTTATGAGCTGTAAGACCTTCACCAGCCCTTTCCTCCCTCTTCATCTTGAGGGTGGCTGCTATCTCCAAGATGGTCGCAAAGGAGAGGATGATCAGGGCCTGCAGGAGGAGGACCCAGAAGTAGTCCGGCGCCATCTTGAT